>DHGA01000005.1 GCA_002402545.1 Syntrophaceae bacterium UBA4810 | reverse complement strand
TGGTTGTGGTTTTGCCGCTGCCGTTGACCCCCACAACCATGATTACATACGGAGAGCCGGAGGTTATGTTTAAGTTAACTTGAGCTTTGCGCAATATAGCGGCCATGTGCTCGCGCAGAACTTTTTTGATTTGCGCGGCGTTGCCCAGTTCCTGACGCTTGATTTTTTCTTTTACATCGTCAATTAATTCCAGCGCGAACTGAGGCCCCAAATCAGCGCTGATTAATAATTCTTCCAGCTCATCAAAAAGCTCATTATCCAGAACTTTTCCCCCTAAAAGCAGGGAATCGATATTTTTTGCCAGCGCGTCACGCGTTCTGGTTAACCCGGTCTTTAGCTTTTTAAAAAAACCGTTTTGTCCCATAACAAAAACACTTCTTTGCTTTTTTTGTCTTTAATAGCGATTTTTTCCGCGCAAGTAAAGAAAGGATTAATTGAGATTTACCGATACCAGCGAGGAAATGCCGCTTTTCTGCATGGTGACGCCGAACAGAGTATCCGCGACTTCCATCGTGGTTTTATTATGCGTAATCATTACCACCTGCGATTTCTGGGAAACATCCTTGATCAGGTTGTTAAAGAGATTTGTGTTGGCGTCGTCAAGCGCCGCGTCAACTTCGTCCAAAACCAAAAACGGCGAGGGGCGGTACATTAAAATGGAGAAAATCAGGGCGACGGCCGCCAGTGATTTTTCTCCGCCGGACAGCAGGCTCACGCTCTGCGCTTTTTTCCCGGGAATCTGTATATCGATATCCACGCCGGTTTCCAGCAAATCGTTCTCGTCGGTTAAAAGAAGCTGGCCGCGGCCCCCCGGGAAAATATGGGCGAAAACTTCTTTAAAGCAGTCGTTGATCGCGGCAAAAGTATCAGCGAATCTCGTGCGGGAAATTTTATTGATGCGCGTGATTGTTCTTTGCAGGGTGTTTAGCGAAGAGTTCAAGTCTGCTATTTGCTCGGATAAAAACTTATAGCGTGTATCGAGTTCTTCAAACTCGCTGATGGCCAGCAGATTGACCTCGCCGAAATTATTTACCGTTTGCCTGTCTTTTTCCAGCGACTCGTTAAGATACGCGATTTTTTCCTCGTCAACTTTCGTAAACGTGGAAAACATGCCTTCCCAATCTATATCGTATTTTTCCGTTATCGAGCGAACTAAATTTTCCGCGTTAAGCACTGTTTCGCGGCAGAGAATCTCCATCTCTGTGCTTTTCTGACGGTGATCATCAATCTTCTTTTTGACTTCTCTAAGTTCATTTTCTTTGGATTTGAGGCTTTCCTCAATATTGCTTTGCTCTGCTTTTTGTTCATTTAGGGCGGTTTCCTGGTTTTCTAAGTTGCCGTAAAATTCTTTCAGACTCGCCGTCTCAGTTTCAATAGAGGCGGTCAGTTCAGAAATTTGCCTGTCGCAGGCCGTAATTTCTTCTTCTTTGGCATTGATTTCATTTACGATGGTGTTGATATCATTTTGGAGTCTGGCCAGCGCCCGTAAATCCGCTTCTCTTTTTTCTTCAAGCGCGGCTAATTCTATCTTTTTGCCGGTTAACGCGCGCTCTCGCTCTTCGATTGTCGCGCGGGAGTGATCTCTTTTGTCGGTAAAATCAGAAATAATCCGGCTTATCTGGAGCTCTTCCTCTTCTTTTTTGGCGATATCCGCGGTGAAAAAGCCGATTTTTTCAACAGCCTCGGATTCTTCCGCCTTGATTGTTTCCAGATTGAATTCCAGGGCGGCAAGCCTTTGTTTTGTGTTATTTATTTCATCGCTAAAACGTTCCTGATCTTTTTTTCTGCCGTTGATGTCTATTTCGAGCGCGTGCATTCCCGCTTTAATCTGTGTGATTTCATCTTCCTGGCGGGTAAGAGACAGAGAAAGATTTTCTTTTTGCGATACCTGCTCCTGAAGTTTGACGCCCAGTGACGCTACTTCTTCTTCCAGTTCCGTGATTTCCCTTTTTGTGGAAAGAATGCTTTTTTCCACCGCCGCGCCGCTGCCGCCGCTGACCACGCCCTGAGGGGTGACGATGTCTCCTTCACGCGTAACCAGCGTTCCGTAGAAACCGTTTTTTCTCCAGAGCGAGAGGCCGTCTTCAATTGAAGAAACCAGAAAAGCGTTACTTAAAAGACATTCGGCAATTGGGCGAAAATCATCGCTTACACTGACCTTCTGCAGTAACGGTTCCGCTTCCTGGGGGATTACACCGGAGGAAAATTTATCGTTATGATTTCTTATTTGCTGCGGCATAAAACTTCCACGCCCCAGCTGATAATTTTTAAGATAGTCAATCGCCCAGACACCATCTTCCTGGCTTTTGGCGATTACGTAATGCAGCTTTTCTCCTAAAACCGCTTCGACGGCTGTTTCATATTCGCGCGGCACGCTGATGTGATCGGCGACAACACCGTGGAATTTATCCCGGCCTTCCTGCGCTTCAATAACCGACCGGACGCCTTCGTTTCCCCATTTAAACGATTCCTGAAATTCTTTGAGAGAATTCAGGCGTGAAGCTTTAGAGCCGATTTCTTCTTTTGCCTGTGAAATGATTGCTTCGGAAAGCTGCAAATTTTCTTTTGTTTGTTCAAGAGAGCTATAAACTCTTTGCCGCTTTTCTTCGAGCCGGCTCAGTTCTTCTGATGCCTGACTAAGAGATTGTTCAAGCGATTGGAGTTTATCTGTTAAACCGGCCTGTTTCTTTTTGGCTTCGTCTATTTCTCGAATTTCCCGTTCCTGGCGTCTTTTAAAATCTTCAATATTCTTGGCCAGGATCGACAGCATATTTTTAAACTTGGCTTTTTCCGTGACGATATCGATATATAGAGATTTCTTTTCCTCCATGCCGCTGTTGATTTGTTTGTCCGCGTCAATCAATTGCTGAATTTGCCGCTGGTTATCTTCCAGCTCGTTTTTAAGCGCGGCGATTCTCGCATCCGCTTCCGTTCCTTGTTCCTGCGTGCTTTTGATTTCGGCGGAAAGATCTTCTTTTCTGGTTTTTAATCCCTGAATTTCCGCCAGGTCTTTTGTCTTACGTTCGGAGCAACTGCCGATCTGCTGGTGGGCAAATTCAATATTTTTTTCTTTAATGCTGATCGCGGTTTTTGCCTCATACAGTTCCTGCTGCTTCTGGGCGATCAGCGTTTCGTTTTCCATAATTTTTGTTTTGATTTCTTCCAACGCCGATTCCTTGGCTTCTATATTCGCGCGCATGGAGGCTTCCTGATCGTGCAGACTATTGCGTTGAGACTGCAGGGCGGTGCCTTTTTCAAAAAGCTCGCTGTACTTCTGCAGAGCAAGCGTCAACTCCGTTTCTTTGAGGCGGGTTTTAATTTCTTTGTATTGCTCCGCTCTTTTAGCCTGACGGGTTATCGCGTTTAGCTGTGACCGGACTTCTTTGATGATATCGTTGAGGCGCAGAAGATTTTGTTTTGTCGCGTCCATTTTGCGCACGGCGGCGTCTTTACGGCTTTTATATTTGGAAACGCCCGCGGCATCCTCAATGAAAGCTCTTCTGTCTTCGGGCTTGGCCTCAACAAGGTTCGAAACGCTTCCCTGTTCGATTAAAGAATAAGTCCTGGCGCCTACCCCCGTTCCCATGAAAAATTCTTTGACATCCAGCAGACGGCACGGCACCTGATTGATATAGTATTCGCTTTCCCCTTCGCGGATTATTTTGCGCGCAATCGAAATCTCATTCATTTCGGAGTAAGCGCCAGGGAAATTATGGCCGTTGGCGACAAGCGTCATGGTTACTTCCGCCATGCCTACGCCTTCGGCGTCTTGACTGCCGTTAAAAATTACATCCTCCATTTTTTTACCGCGCAGCGTTTTTACGCGCTGTTCGCCCATAACCCAGCGGATAGCGTCCACAACATTGGATTTGCCGCAGCCGTTTGGGCCGACAATGGCCGTAACGCCTTGCGAAAAATCCAGCACGGCTCTGTCGCGAAATGATTTGAATCCAGCTATTTCCAGTTTCTTCAGGTTCATAAGTAATAATTTCAACCAAATGCGCAAAATTTTGGAAATTCTAGCAGAAGAAAAATCCTTTGTAAAGGGAAAATACCACAAAATGTGGTTTTTAGCGCCTTATACCACAAGATGTAGTGCTTTGATCTTTTTTAACTTTTTCCTTCTTTTGCGTGAAAATGGGCAGTTTTATGGCGAGGACAGGGTAAAAATATCGGATTAATTTTATAAAAAGCATAACCAGTTTTTGAACCTTGAAAAATAGGATGATCATTGCATTGCGAGCAATTATCCTGCGTAAATTTTTCTGCTAAAAAAGCCCGAAAGAGAGATTCTTTCGGGCTTTTGTCTGCCGTGTTTCTAGCCTAACAGGCATGATAAGAAAAACCGGCTTGTATTATTTAACCGTATATCCCCGCGCGTCAAGACAGGCACTTATCGCCCGCTGATAATCGGCGCGCTTCTGGTATAATTGAGACGCGGGCACGCTCTCCGGCGGCTGGGTCGGATCATAAAGTGTCTGATCCACAGCCCAGCGGTGGCATTCATAGCGGTCGTCCGACTGCTTTTTTTCGCTTTGGCCTTTGCGCGGATAAATAAATAACCGCTCTTCAGGCACCGGCGCTTCAACTATGTTTTCTTTGGGCGGCTCAACAACCATATAACCGCCGGTGGTTCGGGTATAATAAACTTGATTGGCGTAAAAGTAAGGCGCGCCACCCACCCAAATTGTCGAGTAGTAAAGAGGCAAGAAGGGAACGATAAGTCCAAAAGGAGGAGCGACAACAGTAAAGTATGAGCCGTAAGGACGGTACCACGCTCCGCCGTGGAAATAATATCGCGAATTGCGATGAAACACAGGATGGTATCCTCTCGGCAGCCTGCTAATGGAATGGCCGCGTGACGGATACGCGTGGTCATGGTGATGCCGCGAATCCATGAAGCGCGAACTTGGCACGGGGCCGGGTTTGGGGCTTGGCCTTTGCGCGTACGCGTCCTGCGCGAAAGCCAAAAGCATAGCTCCTAAAAAAACAAAAATCGTCAATGCAATGCCTAAATGTAATTTTTTATATTGAGCAGATTGCATAATTATCACCTCCAGTAATATTTGTTACTGCACACTGTAGCCGCGGCCTTCGAGGCAAGCCGACATCGCGCGCCGGAAATCGCGCGCTTTTCCTTCGTAGGCGGGATCAAGCGCCTGGTCACGATTCGCGTAAGCTTCTTCCATTTGCTCGGCATACTGCTGTCTCGTCGCGTCAGATATGGCGCCGGCAATAGCGCCGCTTCCCGCGCCGATCAACGCGCCCGCGCCCGCGTGCCGGGGCCCCGCGATTAACGCGCCCAGTACCGCTCCTGCGATAGCCATGGCAATAGTATCATGCCCGGGCGGAGGCATGGGCACTACTTTAACGCGCCGATTGGGTGGAATTTGCGACTGGCTGGGATCAAAACTTGTTTGCTCCATCGCCCAGTTGTAACATTCGTAGTGATCGCGTGATTGCTGTTCTTTTGTCTGGCCTTGTTTTGGGTAAAAGAATATCTGCGTGAGAGGCGGTTTTTCAGGCGGGCTTGGCGCCGCGGTTTCGCGATAAGCTGCCGGATAACACGCAGTCAATGAAATAATTAAAAAGAGAATCAAAAGCCGGAAGCTGGCCTTTGATAAACTTCGCTTCGATATATATTTTCTTCTTGTCATTTTCTCAATTGACATCATTTATGGCCTCCTTTGGTTAAACCGCCGCGAAATACTCATGCAAAATTTGTTTCTTTATATTCATAAATGTAGCGTAGTTAATAGTTAAAAGCAAGTCATGTACGGTTCAGGTATTTTAAGATTCGTAAAAGCTTAAATCAACAATGTTATTAGAGCCTTATGCTCTTTGACAGTTTTGCTTTTGCGCCCTATAAAAATTCGGTAAGAACTCAATGAAACAGACTGATTAAAATATTTACAATGCCTGATTTGATCAATCCATATGTTCCAGAGATAACTTGGCCGGTTCTTTCCCCAAAAGCACCATGCCGAAATGCTCGTATCTTTCTCCTGTTTTGGGGTCCATGTCGTGCCAGCGCGCCAGAAATTCGCGTTCGCGCAGCCAGGTGCGGCGGATAGTTGCCGGATCTTCAAAGAGCAGAAAATTTTTATTAACGCCGATAACAATCGCGTAATGTCCGTTTTCCCAATCGTTTCGCCAGTCATCGAGCGTCATATTGCGGTCGGCCCACGCCTGCAGCAAAACGATTACCGGAGTGCCGGTGTCCACATACTGCTTCACTTGGTTTAGCGACCAGTGCGTGCCGGAATTGACTTCAAACCCGTATTGTTGCGCCACCAAAATCATCGACTGAATCGGCGTGCCCGTGTCCGGAGCGGTTCCCAGCTTCTCCATCAATTCGTCGCCGCGCACATCCACGCCGTAATATCCCATTACCGTTTGCAGTGCCTGTGAGCCACAATCATAATCGTAAGTTTGCTTGCCCACATGCAGATCAATCATGGATATTTTTTGTGAAGCCTCGAGTGACTGAACAGTCTGCGAAAGCGATTCCGCGAACGCGCGGCGCAGGCGGTTAATTTGCGCGAGATTCGGCGTGCCGTCGGCGTTTTTAAAAAGATGCTCGTTTGTTTCCTGAATAAAAGCGGGGGCGCGCGCCCCCGTCCGTTTTAACGCGTTGACCGAATGCGCGGCGCAGATATGTCCGTGCACTTTTATATATTCCGAGGCGTTCATGGTGACCAGCACGTCCGGCAGGCGCTTGCGCAGTTCGGCGGCGTATGTTTCCACAATAACATCCGGGCAGTAATAAAGCGGTTCATTATCGCGCTCTGTTTTTTGAAAATTCATCAGGTCAATCTGATTATCCGCAACGCCTCGCGCCGTTATTGTGGAATGCCCGTCGAAGAGCAGACCCGCGCCGGCGGAAATGTTTTCTTCAATGCTTCGATGAAAGGGCTTCAGATATTTATCCGACCATGAGGCGCGCATGGAAGCGGAAGGCTCGCAGCCCGTGCGGTAAATCGGGCGGCCGAACACATCTTGCAGGGGCACGCTCTCATCAATGATTTCCGGATCGCGGTTGGCTTCGAGCAAAATACTGCAATACGGAAAAAGCAACTGCCGGTTATTGAGAAAATCGCGGAAATCGTAAAGCCACTGCGTGTACCAATCCACGTTTCTAATCAGTTGGGTCAAATCTTCAGAGAGATCTTCAAGAGGAATTTCCGGAGGTATGGCCACGCCGCCATGCGGCACAACGACTAAAATATCCGCTTCCGTCATACCCGCGCACCCTTTCTTTTTGTTAAAAAATCCAAAACCAGGACACCGATTGTTTGTATATTATCGCCTTTACCTGGTTTTGAAAATATTAATATTTCCTGCGAAAAACGTCAAAACGCGCAAAGCTTGCTGATTATATTAGGTAAATTTGCCTTTTTATGCAAAAGGAGTTTTTTAAAAATGTCAGTTTTATCAGGGCTTTAGGATAAAAAAATTCCGGTTCAGGCATCGCGCCCGAACCGGAATAATCAAAATTGAAGCTTTGCACAAATCCTTTTTACGTCATTCCGTCGAAGAGACTGTGTCGCAATCATCATTTGTCATTGCGAGCTCCCGAAGGGAGCGCGGCAATCCCTATAATATTGAACAGATAAGAGATTGCTTCGGTCGTTGTACTCCCTCGCAAAGACATTATGACACAGTCTCGAAAGCCGGAATCCAGGAAATACTAGATAACGCTGGATACCCCCAGCATTCGCTGGGCTTTAGGCCGGCATGACCAAGGTGCTGGATTTACAGGGTTCTGCAAATCTCTCAAAATATTGAACGAACGATAGAAACAGCTAATTCTTTATTCTTTTTTCTCTAAGGCTTCCTTTGCCGCTTCAGCCGCAGTTTTCCCTATCTCTAATCCTTTTTCTTTTCTTACCCTCTCTTCGCAGGTGCTGCAAAGTTCAGAGATGTTCTTTAATTCTCTTGCCTGCGCGACGGTGCCCTGGAAAATTTCGTCCGTTCTTTTGGTGTTAATGCGCCAGCAATCCGAATAGAGATGGTAACGCGTGCCGGCTTTTGTCCAGAAGACGCTGTTCTTGCCGGTGAGCTCTTCCACCTGAGCTGTCTGCTCGGCGTATTGTTCCACCGATGGGGGATTCCAGTCAACGCCGGTGACACCCGCAATCAGCAAAGCCGCGATCGCGATGCCGCCGATAATACCTTTTTGTTTGCCGCTTACATTCTTATTCATGAATATGAGAATAATGAGGGGCAAAAAGGCGATGATGGCCGCGATAACGCCAAGCTGGCTTTGCATGAAAAACAAGATTTTGTTTTTTTCTGACGGCGGATCGAATCTGTTCGATTTTTTCCACAAAAGCGAGCCGGCAATGACAAAAATTAAATCCGCTAAGATGAGTGCGATAAGTTGCCACATAACAATCGGCGGTTTTGTAAGGAGATAAATCGCGACGCCCTGAAAAGCGATAGCCACCAGCCAGCAAAGAACCGCGATTATGCGAAAATTTCTCGCTTTTTTCTTGCTTTCGTCACTGGCAACGAATGGTTTTACCGGGGCCGCGGATGAGCTTTCTCCACCCGTTACCTTTGTTAGTTTTTTCTTTGTACCCTTGTCTGCCATTTAGCCACCTCCTGGTTACTTATTTTGCGTTAACGCTTACCACATTTTAATAAATAACTAAACTATCTATTATGTGAATAAAAACGTGTTGAGTTTGCCTGTAAAGAAACAAATATCGAAGATAAATATTTTAGTGATTTGCGTTTGTAATATTTGGCTAACGAAAATATAAGACGGAGCAGCCCAGCGGGCTGCGATC
>DHGA01000008.1 GCA_002402545.1 Syntrophaceae bacterium UBA4810 | reverse complement strand
AAAAGAACACCTGACGAAGCATACGCCGTGATGCTGCCGACGGTTGAACAGGCAGCTTGAAACATGCAGAGAGTCCACCTTAAAAGGACAAATATCTGTTCAAACAAATGGGACCACCTCTGAAAGACCATATTTCATCACATTGTATGCGTTTGCAATTTAGGTTCTTAAAAACACGATCTTGATATTCAAGACAGACTTTCCCAATTTCAGGCACAAGCTTGAGAACGGTATTGAATGCAACATTACATATTCTAGCAGTAGATCGAATGGAGTTTCCCTCTACAAGACAACTTATAATTTGTGTCCTTTTTTCTGTACTCAATTTATTCATCGTAAGCACCTCAATTATGTTTGACCTAGTTTAGGTATAACTAAACTTTAATTCAAACATACATGACCGGCTCAAGCATGTCAAGCAAAATTTCTCATTAAATTTAATGATTAGTTTTTTATTATGGATTTATCTTTGCAGCATCAACGGCAAGAGGAGCGTCTTTCGCAACCTTTCTTATACCAAGCCTTGTAATGGATACTATCGCTGCTGGAGATGCATCGTCGGTAGGCAGCGGATCTCTCTGGGGTAGGTTTCCGGGCGGCAGAAATATTAAATTTTGAGCAGATAAACTAAATGAAACTGTTAGCTCCCAAAATCCATCATGAATATTTTGTTCCTTAATCATCATTGCTACTAATTCTTTATGGCTAAATGTATAAGCCTCTATCTCAGACATACTCTATTACCTCTCAAGTGTTAGCATTATAAAATCTAGTATCTCCAGAATCAGAACTAGCCATTGCTGTTATTTCTCCTTGTAGATAGGGAGTAGGTATTGAAGCATATCCGCCATGATCACTACTTGCAGTTTGCTTCTTTCCTAATGCCTCTTGTACCGACCAAAAGTCGAGCGGTTTCCCCGAATTTTCCCAACAAATTCTAAAAATATCGGAATTTATAGGCCCTCTAGTGTTTCCGGGGTCACCATCATCATAAGCCAATAAAGATACTTTTAAACCAAGTGCCCTAGCAAATTTAACTATAATTTTAACAGTAATATTCCCCGGATTGTTAATAACTTGGGAAACCCTCCCCCTAGAAAGTCCAGTTAGTGTAGCTAATTCAAGTTGGCTTATTCCTCCATCCGCCATTTTTTCTTCCAATTGGCTGATAAAATCAGCGGCAATTCTAAAATGATAATCTTCAATGCTTCTTTCTGTCCAATGGGCATCCATTTTCTTTCTCCTTGAAAAAATCTTTAATAACCCTCTGAACATTCAACATAGTTCGTATTTCCTCGACCGTTTTGAGATTGTTTTCATGTGTTTCATGTTCATTTTTAAAATCATGGCATACCAATATACACGCCTGGTAACCCCTATCCCAATCTTTAGGATTACACAAAAAACCATATAACCTTCTTTGCTTTTTGTTTTCTTTGCATTTAAAAACAAAACAAGCAGTATATTTACCACTAAATTCTGATTTATCCCAACCATGATACCATCTAGGGTTATTTTTATTGCCATCTACCCAAGAATCAAATCTAGCCCTTAAGTGACGATCGCTTGTTGTTGGAAGTTTTTTAAATTCATTGTAAGCAGTAATCCGATTGTCTACTGCTGAAATCAAAAAAAGCACAGATCGCTTCGGTTTGATTATCTGTGTTGCTAAATATAATTCATATGGGTTAATTTGGGGTTTCATGATCAGTTTAGTTATATCTAAACAGAATGTCAAGAACTATTTATTCCATCGCGCCAATGCTGCTTTCTTAGCTATTTCCTTGCGCCGCTCCGGAGTGAGTTTTGATGCTCTTGCCTTACCTCCCTTAAGTCCACCTTTGCGCCCAATCTCTGCCAGATATTTAGAAATCTCTGATTGTTCTTCTTGTTGCTTGTTTTCTTCTGGCTCTTCTTCGGTAGAAAGGCGCATTATCTCATAGGCTAACTTGTTCGCATCTTTTGGGAGTTTTTTGGTTGATTGTTTCATGCATCCCAGTATATAGAGAATGCTTAAGCGCGTCAAGTATGATTATTTTCAAAATGAGTCACTACCGCTTGATTGATATTATTGATTATTAAGATTTGAAGGGTTATTTATAGTTATTGTCGTAGAAATTCTTCACCTGTTTCATTGAAAATTTGAGTTCCTGCCAAACCTCGAAAAGCTCGGCAATGAGCAAGAATGTGTTTTTTTGTAAAAATGTTTCCTTATTGGTATTGTGTTTTTGAATATAATCGTGAAGCAATACGGTTTGACGGCCAAGCGTCTGTTTTAAACTTATCGAAGCCTTTTTTACTTTCGTGCAATCACCAAGTGGCATTTTATAAACCGGCCCGCCTGATTTGCCTTTCTCCCATAGCATTTGCTCCTGATATAGCCGGTTATGCATTTCGCACAAATATTCTCTTTCCTTGTCTGTAATCTCCGGATTATTGATAAGCCTTGTCACGGCCCGCCTGGCATCGTCAATTTTAAGTTTCTTTGCCGCATGGTGCCTTGTCACTAAAATCGGGACTTCCATTTTTAGGCCCTGAAAATTATCAAGTATCTTTTTTATTTCAAAGCCGTCAATTCCGTTTCTTCTAAGGTGCCGCACAATATCCTTGTTTCGTTCAATCAAATCTAACGGGTCTTTGTCGTATTTTTCTAAATCGAAGGTTGTCATGATCGCGCCTCCTGTTTGCGCGCTGGTAATTTGCCGGAGAAACGGCCCAAGATTGCCGCTTTCGGGTGCCCCCTATCCCCGGCGTGATCTCACTTTTTGAAGTTAACAACCTGCCCGGCGCCCTCTCCGGCCTTTTCCTTTTCGGCGCTTTCAATGGCCCGTTCCAGGGTGCGCGTCGCGTTCTGCAAGGTGCCCGGTGCAAGGTGACTATAACGCTCCGTCATTTGAATGACAGAATGGCCCAACAATTCTTTCAGGGTATAAATGTCCGTTCCGGCGGTGACGTGCCAGCTTGCGAATGTATGCCGCAAGGTGTGCGCCACAACCTTTTGACGCGGATCGCTTATACCGTCATTCAATCCCAGGCCCGCCACAACCTCAAAAAAGATTCTCGGCATTTCTCCAAAAGGCTTTCCGTCCGTTCGGGTGAAAACGTAGCCTTCCGGCTTCCCGCGCTTCATGGCCTCAAACATGGCCTTGACGCGCTCCGTCATAAAAACCGTCCTGCCTATTCCGCCTTTCGCGTCCATGATTCGGATCATCCCGCGTTCGGTGTCTATATGCCCCCATCGCAAAGCCGCCATTTCCCCCATGCGCGCCCCGGTGTGAAGGCTTAGCAATGCCAGGGAATATGCCGTGCTGTCTTTTTCTTGTAAAGAGCTTAAAAGGGTTTCCGCTTCTTTATGGCTCAGGAATCGAACGCGCCGATTGTCCACTTTTGGAATCCTGACGCTTTTGGTGGGGGAATCGCCAGAAACAAGCCCTTCCCGCCGTGCATGGTTCCAGGCTTGCCGGATAGTGGCGAAAATATATTGAAGGCTCCTGGGGGCCTTTCCCGCGCCCAGGACGTTCTTTTTAATCTTCTCAATGGCGAATGATTTGACATCCTTTAATGGGGTGTTTCCAATAACAGGTTCAATCCAGTTCTTGAAATGCTCTTTGGCCTTTCGCGTTGTCGCCTTTTTCCGGCCAACCTCAAACGTCGGGAAATAAACTTTTTCAAAATACTGTCCAAAGGTGACGCCTTCCACTTCGGCCAAAATTTGCGCTTGCCGTTCGGCCTCTTTCCGCTCTCGTTCACGTTCCCTTTGTTCTGCAATGCGCGTCGGTGCCTCTTGCTTGCCGTGCCTTGCAGCCCCCCGCAAGCGTTCCAAAACAAGCGCCGCCTTTGCCTCTGTCCAAAATTGCCCGTCCTCTGGATCTCGCTCGCTGGTCCAGCCGATCCCCTCTTCAATTCGCTTTCCGTTCCTCTGGTAGCGAATGGCAAGATAGCGGTCGAATTTGACGCCATGCTTGCGGGTCTCGTGTTCATAATATCGGACGCCTTTATAAGCCGGTGCAAGTTTCCCGTTGTCGTCTTTTTTCTTCGTGCATTTCCATTTATTAGCAGCCATTTTGCCCCCCTTTTTTTTTAATCCCCCGTTTTTCTCTCCCCATTCTCTCCCCACTTTTGGCCGGAAATGATGTTTTTTCAAATGACGTCTTAGGAAAGAAGATAAATGAAAAATCTTTGAATGTCAATGGGTTTGTTTGATTAAAGGAAATTAAAGGAAAGTCAAAAAAAGGGACTCAAAATCCCCCGCCCGCAAGGGCAT
>DHGA01000023.1 GCA_002402545.1 Syntrophaceae bacterium UBA4810 | reverse complement strand
AGCGCTTCCGGTATAATAACGCTTCCATCCGCCTGCTGGTAATTTTCTAAAATTGCCACAACAGTTCGGCCAACCGCCAGGCCGGAACCGTTCAATGTGTGCACAAACTCAATTTTCCCGTTTTCCTCCCGCCGGAAGCGGATAGCGGCCCGGCGTGCCTGGAAATCTTCAAAATTGCTGCACGATGAAATTTCCCTATACACATTTTGCCCGGGCATCCACGCTTCCACATCATATGTTTTAGCCGAAGAAAAACCCAAATCACCGGCGCATAAGCAGACTGTTCGATAGTGGATACCCAACCTGCTTAAAACTTCCTCGGCGTTTGCCGTTAGCTTTTCCAATTCATCGTATGAGTCTTCCGGAATGGTGAATTTCACCATTTCTACTTTATTGAACTGATGCTGCCTGATTAATCCGCGCGTATCTTTTCCATAGGAACCCGCTTCGGAGCGAAAACACGGCGAATAAGCCACAAAATAAACAGGCAACTGGGTTTCGTCCAATATTTCATCACGGAAAATATTGGTTACCGGAACTTCCGCGGTCGGTATCAAAAAATAATCCATTCCTTCTATCTTAAAAAGATCTTCGGCAAATTTCGGCAACTGCCCCGTGGCGGTCATGCTTTCACGGTTAACCATAAAAGGCGTCAGCACTTCAGTGTATCCATGTTCGCCGACATGCAAATCAAGCATGAAATTAACCAAAGCTCTTTCCAACGCCGCGGCCATACCTCTGTACAGGGTAAACCGGGCACCCGCTATTTTTGCCCCGCGGCCAAAATCCAATATATTCAGGCTTTCGCCAATATCCCAATGCTCCTTTGGTTCAAACTTAAAAACAGGTTTTTCTCCGCCCAGGCGGACAACAACATTTTCATTCTCTCCGTTACCCGCCGGGACCGATTCATGCTGAATATTCGGCACCATGAGTAAAAAATTATTAAGGTCGTCTTCTACTGTTTTTAAATTATCATCAAGCTGTTTAATCTTCTCCGAAACATCGCTCATTTTGCTGATTAATGACGACGCGTCTTTCTTTTCTTTTTTTAATTTACCAATTTCCTTTGAAGCGTCGTTGCGCTCATTGCGCAAAGTTTCAACAGAAAGCAAAATGTCTCTTCTTTGTTTATCCAGCGCAAGAAAACGGTCAAAGTCTATCGCCTGCCCACGTTGGCGTAGCTTCTTTCGCACCAGATCGAGATTTTGTCTTAAGTACTTAATATCCAGCATCTATTTACCACTAAAAGACAATGTTTCTTTTTTCAAAAGACGTGGAGAATTAACATTTTGAGTAAGTGAAGTCAATAATTATGTCTATAATATTAATCCTATGGACTACTTAAGCGCTTTTTTACCAGATTGACAAGCGCGTGTATTTCCCGGCTCCCCAAAAGATATGCGCTAATGAAAAACACGCTCGCCCCCACGGAGATGGAGATAACAAGATAGAGCAGTTTGTCGACAAATTCTGACATCATATTCCAGGAGATATAGTGGTCAACGAGCATGATTGATAACAGCATGATAATAGAAGACAAGATTGTTTTAGAAAGAGATACACAGAAGGCTTTATCAACAAATTTACCAATTTTCTTTTTCAGCACCCACGCCAGAATAATGACGTTAGACATAACTGCCAGTGAACTAGCCAAGGCCAAGCCATTGTGCTTCATGGGATACATTAAAGCCAGGCTGGCAATCAGATTAACAACAAAGGAAATTATGGCCGCTTTCATTGGCCATTTCGAATCCTGCAGAGAATAAAAAGAAGATATAAAAATTCGGTGCACGGAAAACGCCCATAGGCCCAATGTATAAAAAACCAATGCCTGGCTGGTAAGAATTGCGGCCTGGGGGTCGAAAGCCCCCCGCTGAAACAAAACAAATATTATGGGCTGGCTCAATGCCATTAAAGCAAACGACGCGGGAATAATCAGAAAAAGCATCAAGCGCAATGAAAATGAAATGCTGGATTTCAGCTCATCAACATTATTATCAGCGGCGTGACGCGAAAAACTCGGCAATGTTGCCGTACCGAGCGCAATAGCAAAAACACCCACCGGTAACTCCATAACTCGGTCCGCATAAAACAAATACGTAATGCTGCCGCTGGGCAATAATGAAGCAAGGATGCTGCCGACAAAGACATTCACTGTATTTACTGAAGCAGTAAATATGGCCGGCACAAGTAAAATGCCTATTTTTCTGATGCCTGGATGCTGTAAGTCAACTTTCAATTTTAATTTAACGCCGAATTTTACAAGAAAAGGCCACTGCATAGCCAGCTGCAGCGCTCCTCCTATTATAACACCAATAGCGAGTGCTGTAATCGGCTCGGCAAAACAATCTCGCAGGGTGAAAGCAGCTCCGATCATGGCAATGTTTAGCATAACCGGTGATAAGGCAGGAGCAGCAAAATGCCGAAAAGCATTTAAAATACCCATGCACAACGCCAGCAGAGCAACGAAAAATATATATGGAAACATCAGCCTGTTTAAAAATACGGCCAGATTAAACTGTTCTGCTTCCTTGATAAAACCGGGAGCAATTACTCCCACAATAAAAGGTGATAGAAGGATACCCAGGAGTGTGACTAAAACCAGGGTAATTGATAAAATTGTAAAGACAATCGATGCAAGCTCCAGCGCTTCTTGCTTTGATTTTTTTTGCAGATACTGTGTAAATACCGGAACGAAGGAAATGGTAAGCGATCCTTCAGCTAGGAACCTGCGAAGCATATTGGGAATGCGATAGGCGATCCAGAAGGCATCTGTTTTCCAGCCGGCTCCGAAAAGGGCGGCAACCACGACGTCCCGCAACAGGCCGAAAATGCGGCTGATCATCGTTGCCGCACCGATGACGCCTGCTGCTTTGGCTACTTTTGAATTTTCAGNNAAATAAATGATTAAATTTTAGAAAAAAATCAACTTCAAATAATCATACACCTATAAAATATTTCTGGGAAGAAAAATATATCCGCAAATACCAAAAAAAGTGTCATTCCCTTTTTCAAGGAAATGACACTTTTAAAACTTATTAATCTAATGGCCGCTAGGGCTTACATGCCTAGATACGTTTTGCGCNNTTTTACCGGCGGAAAGAACATAATTACGGGTAGCCATTTTAAAAACGGTGGTTACTTCCTGCTCCACAAGAAGAACAGTAATGCCCAGACTGCTGATTTCTTTGATTCTTTGAAATACTTCCGCGCGCAGCATAGGCGCAAGACCGGTTGATGGTTCGTCGATGCACAGCAGTTTCGGATTGGACATCAAAGCCCTTCCCACCGCCAGCATCTGCTGTTCTCCGC
>DHGA01000078.1 GCA_002402545.1 Syntrophaceae bacterium UBA4810 | reverse complement strand
GTCAAGCAAAGCCCGGCCTCAAAGAACAGTTCGAACGCCGCAATGCCCTGATACATATCGGTTCTGGACTTGCGGATGGAAGGAAGGGCTGCTCCTTCCTGGTCCAATACCGTCCGGGGAAGGGAACTCGATGGGAAAAGCGCTTCCGCCACCGATTTTATATGGAAGGCATCGACAGCGGCCTTCCAGGCGGAAAGTGCCGCCTCTTCACCATGTGTCACCTTTGTGGCCTCAAAGGCGAGAACCGTTTTAGCCATATTCAGTTCCGCCCCATCCAGGGAACGAACCTGGCGAATCTCTTCCATGGGCAAGAAGGTAAATAGTCCCAGGAAGCGCTCCAAATCGGCATCTTCCGTATTGGCCCAGTACTGATAGTAATCATAAGGCGACGTCATGGTACCGTCGAGCCAAACCGTACCCTTTTCCGTTTTCCCCATCTTGTGGCCCGAGGACGTGGTGATCAGGGGAAAAGTCATACTGAAGGCGTTTTCCCCCTTCATCCTTCGGATCAGATCGCTCCCGGCAAGCATGTTCCCCCACTGGTCGTTGCCGCCCATCTGCAAGGCGCATCCGTAATTTTCAAACAGATATAAATAATCATAAGCCTGCAAAAGCATGTAATTGAATTCGATGAAATTGAGACCTTTCTCCAGACGCATCTTGTAACTTTCCGCCGCCAGCATTCTGTTAACGCTGAAGTGGCGTCCGATATCGCGCAGAAACTCAATGTAGTTTATTTTTGTAAGCCAATCGGCATTATTAAGAAGTAACGCTTTGTTTTTTCCAGAAAAATCAAGATAGCGCGACAGCTGTTTGCCGATACCTTCCGCATTATGTTTTATTTGCTCCAAAGTTAAAACCTGGCGCATTTCTGTTTTGCCGCTCGGATCTCCGATAAGTCCCGTACCGCCGCCTACCAGGGCAATCGGTTTGTGGCCGTTTTTCTGCATGTGCGCCAAAGCCATAATAGGAACAAGGCTGCCAATGTGTAAGCTTGAAGCAGTAGGATCAAATCCGATATAACAATTTACCGGTCCTTTTTTAAAAAGTCCGCAAATTAAAGACTCATCAGTTATCTGCTCGATGAAGCCACGTTCTTTTAAAATATCATAAGCATTTTTCATCACAGTTTCTCCGGCTTATGTGTCAAACTTAATACTGATTCTTTCTATGGAATTGGCCCTGCCGCTTTGCGCGTTAATATCCAGCAGGACTCCCTGAAGGCGCACATCGCCTTTGGCTACATCAAATTTGTTCGGCACATTGGTCAGAAACCTTTCAATAATAGTTTCCTTTTTTACGCCAATCACAGAATCAAAGGGCCCCGTCATACCCGCGTCGCTGATGTATGCTGTTCCTAAAGGCAAAATTTCATCATCCGCGGTCTGCACATGAGTGTGCGTTCCTACTACAGCGGAAACCTCACCGTCCAGATACCAGCCCAGCGCTCTCTTCTCGGATGTCGCTTCCGCGTGAAAATCCACAATAATAATTTTTGTTTTGCTTTGCAAATCGACAATTAATTTTTTAGCTGTTTCAAACGGACAATTGCTGGGCTGCATAAATATTCTCCCCGCTAAATTCAACACCCCTACTGATTCTCCCTGGGATGTTGAAAAAACCATCGCTCCCGATCCCGGAGTTTTTGGCGAATAATTCGCGGGCCTTAACAAATTTTTATACTCACCGATAAATTCCAGCGCTTCTTTTTTATTCCAGATATGATTACCGGAGGTCAGAACATCAATCCGGCTTGCATAAAGCTCCTCGACTATTTCTCTGGTCACTCCGAATCCCGCCGCGGCATTTTCACAATTAGCTATCACAAAATCAATTTTTTTTTCAGCGATTAAAGATGGGACTAATTCCGCCACCGCTCTACGTCCCGGCTTGCCCACGATATCGCCGATAAAAAGTATTTTCATTCAAAGCCCTTCTTCGTGTTTATAACGAAATATTATTTCGCGTAATCCGAAATGCGCGTCTCCCTGATTACCGTAACTTTAATTTGACCAGGATACGTCAGCTCGGATTCAATTTTTTTAATGACATCTTTACACAGCATCACCGCGTCATTATCAGAAATCTTTTCATTTTCCACAAGAATTCTAATTTCACGGCCCGCCTGAATCGCAAAACATCTATCCACTCCATTGAAAGAATGCGCGATTTTTTCCAGTTCTTCCAGGCGCTTAACATAAGTTTCCAGCATCTCTCTACGCGCGCCCGGACGCGCCGCCGACAGAGAATCCGCCGCCTGCACTAATACACCCAGCAGTGTATTATTACGGCCATCATCATGGTGTGTGGCGATCGCCTGAACTATGCGCGGATTTTCTCCGTATCTTTTGGCGAAATCCGCTCCAATCGCCGCGTGCGTTCCTTCGATTTTGTGATCCACTGCCTTGCCGATATCATGCAGCAGACCGGCGCGCTTTGCTTCTTTAACATTCATCTTCAATTCCGCGGCCATCATGCCTGTAAGGTATGCCACATCAATCGAATGCTGCAGAACATTCTGAGAATAACTTTTACGATACTTGAGGCTGCCGATCATTTTAATTATTTCCGGATGTACATCATGCACTCCAACATCAAAAGAGGCTTTTTCGCCTGTTTCCCGGATAATTTGGTCGACTTCCTTTTCCACCTTCTTTACTATTTCTTCTATCCTGCCCGGATGAATTCTACCGTCCTGGATAAGTCTTTCCAGTGAAATACGCGCTACTTCACGACGAATCGGATCAAAACTGGAAAGAACCACGGCTTCGGGAGTATCATCAACGATCAGATCAATTCCCGTAGCCGCTTCAATCGCCCGGATATTTCTGCCTTCCCGGCCGATAATTCTACCTTTCATTTCTTCGCTCGGTAAATTGACCGCGGATACTGTATTTTCCGCCACAAAATCTCCCGCGTATCTTTGAATCGCGTAAGCAATAATTTCTTTTGATTTTTTATCGGCGGTGAGCTTTGCCTCGTCTTCGATTTTTCTGATCATTAACGCGGCATCCTGCTTCGCCTCTGATTCCATTGACTGAATCAACATCTTTTTGGCCTCTTCGGATGAAATACCCGCAATTGTTTCCAGTTTTTGTTTCTGCTCTTCAAACGCTTTATCCAGCCGATGATGTTTTTCTTCCAATGCACCTTCTTTTTTTATTAACGCTTTTTCCCGCTCTTCAATACTCGACTCTTTCTGCGTTAATGCATCAAGTCTTTTGTCCAGATTCTCTTCTTTAGATCGGATGCGTTTTTCTAAAACATCAAGATCGCTTCTTCTGTCTTTTGTCTCTTTATCGAAATCAGCTTTGATTTTAAGAAGATTTTCCTTGGCCTGAAGAATTGATTCTTTCTTGATTGTCTCCGCTTCTTTTTTAGACTCTTCAACAATTCGGGCTGCCAGGCTTTCCGATGATTTGATTTTTTTCTCTGATAATATGTTTTTAAAAATATAACCGCTGATAATACCGGCCACTAGCGACGCCAATATAACAAGCACATATAAACTGCCGTTTAACATTTTCCCCTCCTTTTTTGCCGCCGAAGATGAAAATTTGCCACCTATTCACAAATGAGCAAAAACCAGCTTTCCTAAATTAACTTTTTCCGGCAGACATATTTTAACCTTCAGACAAGACATTCATTTTTGCGTGTCTTTTCGCTGAAGGATTAGTTTTTCAGGGTTATTTTAAAGACTAAAGAAAGGATTTTTTAATAAGCGGGCGGCATAAAAAAACCCCCGCATATGCCGTGTTAATCACCTTTTTGAACCTTTGTTCAAGGTGGGTACCCGGTATTGTTTGCTTTAGGCTTTCTACCTTCCGACCAGCGGATTAAAGGTTGACCTGCTCACCACAAACAAGAAATAGGCCCCAGGTTCAAAATGTTGGCTCAAAACAAATGTTAATCACGCGCACCGCAGGGGCGACAAAATCGACTAATTTGTATCTTCAATCAGTTGAATTAATTTTTCGGCTCTGGTTTCCATGTTTTCACAGAGCTCTTTGTTCATTCCTTTTAACTTTAATAATTCCTCTGAAATGTTTAAAGCTGCCAGGATGGCAACGTTTAAGGTTTTGAGTCCGTCTTTAGACTGCATAACCTCTTCAATTTTATTATTAACAAATTGGACAACGTTAGCCACTTGTTCATCTTCTGCATCGCTTAAAACCGAAAGATCCTGTCCTAATATGCTTATTTTATAACTTTTTTTCAAAACACATGCCCTGGAAGCTTATTTTGCTAAATCGATATCTGCAAGTAACTCGAGCAGTGAATCTACCCTAGCGCGTACGCTGTTCCTTTCTTCATCTAACGTCTTTAGTTTGTTACCTAACCCTACTAACTCCGTCTCTTTATTCTTTAGTGCTTCCTCCAATTTTTGTATTTGCTTTTTTAATTGAACTTTTTCGTTAACAATTACCTTAATTTTTTCTTCTAATTGTTGAAATTTTTCCAGTTCCACTATGAATTTTTATCCTTCCTTAAGGACACAAAATTAAAAAACAATAACGCTTATTTGTATTTATTTTATGCCAACTTATCAGATTAAGTCAAGGTCTTATTTTATATTCTGCTATCTGAATGACCAGACTGACGCAAAAAGTTGAAATATTTATTTAATTCATTCATCATGCCTTGTTTATCCTTACAATCCCCCGCCTTTTTTCTAAATTGCGCGGAATTTTCCAGCCCTCTTGTATACCAAAGAAGGTGCTTGCGGAAGGTTTTATTGGCGATTTTTTCTCCCAAAAAATGAATTTCTTTTTCCCAGTGACTCATAATCACTGCTCTTCTTTCTTCCAAATCAGGCAAGTAATCATTGGGGTTATCTGTCAGCAAGCGATTTATCCCTCTGAATAACCAGGGATTGCCCAACGCTCCTCTGCCTACCATTACCGCGTCACATGCCGTTTCCTGCATCATCCTTGAAGCATCAATCGGCTTCCAGATATCACCGTTTCCGATAACCGGAATCTTTATTGCGTTCTTAACTTTCCCGATAACGCTCCAATCAGCCACTCCGGAATAACCCTGATCAGCCGTGCGCGCGTGGATAATTATTGCCCGCGCTCCTTCACCTTCCGCTATCCGGGAAAGCTCTACGGCGTTTATAGAACTGCGGCTCCACCCTGAACGAATCTTTACTGTCACAGGGATATTTACTTTTTCGACCACCGCTTTGATGATACGTTCCGCCTGGACGGGATTTTTCATCAACATTGCGCCCGCACCTGTTTTAATAACTTTTTTCACCGGGCAACCCATGTTTATATCGATTGAATCAGCGCCGTTACCTGCCACAATTTCTGCCGCCCTGGCCATTACATCCGTATCCGCGCCGAATATCTGCACGCCCAATGGCTTGTCTTCCGGGGAACTTTTTAAATACTCAAATGTTCTTTTTGAATCCCTGATAAGGCCATTGGCGCTGATCATTTCCGTAAAAGCCATCGAACAGCCGAAAGAACGGACGACAAGACGAAAAGGTAAATTAGAAATTCCCGCCAGCGGCGCCAGCAATGCTTTGCCTTTTATCGAATCAATTAATGAAGACACAATTTTAACCAGGTTTTATTTATTTAAGATATTTACCGGCGCGGATTAATTCGTCGGGAGTGTTGATTCCCATAACTTCGATATAATCGTTGGTCACGCAAGCATGCGCCTTACAACACTCACGGCGGGCGATTTCCACAATATCGGTCAAATAATATTCTTGTTTATTATTTTTGTTTTCAATTTTTTCCAGAGCCGATAATAAAAAAGGCGTGTTCACACAATAAATACCGGTATTGATTTCACTGATTTTTTTCTCATCATCCGTCGCGTCAAGCTGCTCCACGATTTTTTCAATATCGCCTTTTTTGTCTTTGACAATACGTCCATAACCATGCGCGTCCGGAACTATTGTAGTCAAAACAGTAAGGCAAGAATCTGTTTTAACATGTTCTTTAATCAAATTATTAATCGTTTCCGGCTTTAAAAGCGGCACATCACCGCAAATAATCAGAGTTAAACCATTATAATCATTGAGTTCTTTTTTAGCCTGCAAAACGGCATGCCCCGTGCCCAATTGCGGTTCCTGCTTTACAAACACGCATCCGCAATCGGCAAAATGCTCGCGAACTCTTTGAGCCTGATGGCCGATAATAACAATTATTTTTTTTGCGCCCGCGCCTTTGGCCACATCCAAAACATAACTCAGCAAGGGCTTGCCTTTTATTTCATGCAGCACTTTGGGCAAATCTGATTTCATGCGGGTGCCCTTGCCCGCCGCGAGAATGACCGCGCGAAATTCCGCATTCTTCATTTTATTCCGCCATAATTTATATTGCTGTTTTCTTATTCATCAACAGGTTTTCTATCAGACGAATTATCTTCTTCATCTTTATCATTTTCCAGAGCTTCCAAATCTATTCCCAGCAACTTGGCGCGTTTCTCCCATTGTTGTCTTGCCAAAACACGCATATCGGCCACTCTGTCTTTTTCATCGACAATTTCCATGCCCAAGAGTGTTTCTACAACATCTTCAAGAGTAACCAAACCCCTTGTCCCGCCATACTCATCCACGACCAAAGCTATATGCTGACGATTATCGAGTAAATACTCGAGCAGATCAGACAACAGCATGTTTTCCGGAACACAAAATATTTTCCGTTTTAGTGATTCCAGGGGTACAGCGCCTTGTCCTTCAACATTACGCACGACAATTTCATCTTTAAGTACAAACCCGGTGATTTCGTCAAGATCCCCGCCATATACCGGCAAGCGAGAGAATGACGAGTGTATAGCTTTTTGGGCAGCCTGATTAATAGATATATTTTCCGGCAGCGCTGAAATCACCGAGCGCGGCGTCATGATATCAGCTGTCCTAAGAGAACCGAATTTAAATAAATTTCTAATAATTCTGGATTCATGTTCTTCTATTTCTCCACTTTGCTCGCCGATATTCGCCATAGCGATAAACTCGGAACGGCTAAAAACATCAACATTTTTTCCGCGCGCGATTAACCTTGTCAGACCTTCCGATAGCCAGATCAGAGGGGCAAGGATGTAAATTAATAGTTTAATAAAAACAGCTGTTACACCAACCAGCTTCCTCCAGTAGACCGCCCCAATTGTTTTAGGAATAATTTCAGATAGGTACAAAATCATCAAAGTCATTACGGCTGAAAAAAGACCCAGTGACTTGCTGCCGAATACAATGGCGGCCTGAGCCCCGGCAATGGTCGCGCCGACTGTATGCGCTATCGTGTTTAAAGTTAATATAGCCGCAAGCGAGCGATCAACATTTTCCTGCCTGAGTTTTCTCAGCAAATCAGCTTTGGGGGGCTGTTTTTCGCGCAGTTCTTCTATGTATGAAGGCGTAATGCTTAACAGTACCGCTTCCGCAACCGAACATAAAAAAGAAAAAAACAGCGCCAGCGCAACAAAAGTTACCAGCAATGTTACGTCCGCGTTGGTATACGCGATTACCTCTTCTCCCCTGTTTCCCAAGCTAAACGCGAAAGCGCATCCGACCAACATCAATAATAGAATTAAAACATAAGCCCATTTAATCCTTTTAATCCGCAAATCCATAAAAATTCCTTAAATATCCTCATGAAAAACCAGCAATTGCCGTAAACGAGCAAACATTTGACATCTTAAACTTACGGTGTCTAATCTAGCAGATTGAAAGGAAAAAAGGAATACTTGGTTCTTGGCAATAATTTCCGCCAAAAATATATTTTTGAAATCACAATTCAATTGACAGCCAAGGCCTTTCCTACTTATACTTCGCCATCGCGATCTGCGACAGGCAAAAGGCTCTGATGCCGGACAGAATACTTTAATTTTTTTACCAAATATCATCAGGAGGATAAAAGATGAAAAAAAAGATAATTTTCAGCATTATTTTTGTTTTGGCATTGTTTAACTTCGGCCACGCTTCCCTTTGGGATGTTGTAAAAGGAACCTTGGAGACAGTAAGCGGCACCAAGCCAGCCGAAAGTAAAATTGATTTGGGATTAAAAGAAGCGCTGAACGTCGGCATTAAAAACACTATAACTTACCTTGGTAAAAATAACGGATATTTCGCCAATCAGGCCGTAAAGATTCTGTTACCCGAAGAAGTGAGAAAAACAGAAAGAATTTTAAGAGGAGTTGGCTTTGGCCCACAGCTGGATGAATTCACACTCAGCATGAACCGGGCGGCGGAAAAGGCCGCGCCTCTGGCCGCGGATATCTTCTCTACGGCAATCACAGAAATGTCCTTTGATGACGCCAATAGGATTTTACGCGGCGGTGACACCGCGGCAACCGATTATCTCAAAACAAAAACATACGAAAAACTACTGGAACTTTTTCAGCCGGCAGTACGCAAAACTATGAGCGAATTTAACGTTACCCAGCAATACGATGCTATTAATTCCAAGGTACAGGCTCTTCCCTTGGTGGGAAAAGTGTTTAATCTTGACGTAAATCAGTATGTGGCTTCCAAGGCGCTGGATGGCTTATTCTATACTCTGGGAAAAGAAGAAACAAAAATCCGCACCAATCCGGCCGCCAGAGTGACCGAACTGTTAAAAGAAGTTTTTAAATAATAGAATTTGCTTTAGGAGATTTCAACCATGCCCAATATCCTTTTAGTGGGAAACGGCGCGAGAGAGCATGCCATCGCCGAGGCCGTCATGCGCTCATCACAAAATCCGCGCCTCTTTTCTTTTATGAAAGCCAACAATCCGGGAATCGCTTCTTTGTCGGAAAAAATTAAAATCGGCAGTTACTCTGATCTTGATGCAATTACCGCATTTGCTAAGGAGAACAAAATTGACTTTGCCGTTATCGGCCCTGAAGATCCGCTCAACAATGGCGTGGTGGACGCATTGGCAAAAAGCGGCATTTCGGCAGTTGGCCCCACCAAGAACTTAGCAAGGCTGGAAACCTCCAAATCATTCACCCGTAATTTAGTAAATAAATACAATATCTTGGGAAATCCTCAATATAAAGTTTTCACATCAATGGATGGCGTTGAAGTTTTTCTAAATAAACTTGAAGGCATAGTTTTGAAACCTGATGGCCTCACCGGCGGAAAAGGCGTGCTGGTGCAGGGCGATCATTTCTCCATAAAAGAAGAAGCTTTAAAACTTTGCGAGCAAATTCTCAGCGGCGGTTCATCGTTGATCGTGGAAGAAAAGTTTGACGGCGAAGAATTTTCACTGCAATGCCTGTGCGACGGCAAAACCGTAGTTGGCACGCCTTTGGTGCAGGATCACAAAAGAAGATTTGACGGAGATCGCGGCCCCAACACCGGCGGCATGGGTTCTTTTTCTCTACCTGATCATTCCATGCCGTTTTTAAAATCATCAGATATCGAAGCAGGACTCGAAATTACCCGCCAGGTAGCAGCGGCGCTTTTAAAAGAAACAGGCATTCCATACAAAGGAGTTATGTACGGCGGCTTTATCGCCACAAAAGACGGCGTGAAACTTTTGGAATATAACGCGCGTTTTGGCGATCCTGAAGCAATGAATATCCTGCCGCTTCTAAAAACTGATTTTGTGGAAATCTGCAAGCACATCATTGACGGCACGCTTGATAAACTGAAAATCGAATTTGAACACAAAGCGACTGTCTGCAAATATGTTGTCCCCAAAGGCTACGGCCTGCCTGCCGATCACCCCGATGCCGCCTCTTCCAAGGCAAAGATTGAAGTGGGTAACGTTGGGAAAGCAAGGCTTTATTATTCTTCCGTGGATAAAAAAGATGACGGGCTTTATTTAAGTTCGTCGCGTGCTATCGGCATAGTCGGTATTGCTGACACATTAGAGGAAGCAAGAAATATTACCTCCGAAGGCGTTAAAGCCGTCAAAGGCCACGTCGACTACCGCGAAGATATCGGCACAGATGCGCTGATTCAGAAACGTATTGATCATATGAGTAAGATACGAAAAGAATAATTTGGAAACTTAAGGGCGTTCCCTTAATTAAAAGATGATTGTCGATTAAAAGACCTTGATAATTTCCTAAAGATTCATTATTCTACGATCAGCAAGAAACTGATATTTCAAGACCTGAAACCAATTGTGCGCAAGTCACCGGCTTATATACTCAGCCTCCCAAAAAATAAACTCTTATCAACTCAAGTTTTGAATGAATGTCAGGGAGGGACTTTTATGAAGAAAAAAATGATTGGCTTTCGTATGTTGTTTCTTTTAACTGTGCTCGTCCTCCCTTGGACGGTTTTTGCGCAACCCACCAAACCGATCGCCTCATGCGTGGGTGATTCCTGGCCCGACGGAAGTTATTATCAAAAGGGGAAACAATACAGCAAAGTCTACAATGGTAAAACTTATAAATGTGTCGGCTGCGGCGGTTGTGTGCCTGTTGGAAAACAATCCGTTCCTTACACAGGGGGCTACAGCAGCAAGCAGGACTTTCAGATGCAGATGATGCATGGCATCATGGGCACTCTTTTTCAAAGCATTTTTTCGCCTTCCACCGGTACATCGGGGCAAAACGAGATAGCTAAGCAAAAAGCAGTGAAGAAGATACTGGAGGAACAGCAAAAACAGAAGGCTATTGAGGAATGGCTTGTGTTTCAAAGGGGAAATAAAAACCTTCTCGGCAGTTTCAAGGGGACTCAGGATCAAAGCCATGCGCTTAAAACATCCTCCGCGGATTCCGACGGGCTTCAGCTTAAAACTTACGCGGAAGCAAGCGGAAAGGGAAACAGCGGCGACGCCCTAACACAACTGAAGTCGATTGAGAGTTCTTCGGAAAAGGCGGCTCAATATGCGAAAAAAGATTCTCCTGAAACAGCCCGTAATCTGAGTGAGTTTGTGCCCGGAAAAAAAGACGCAAAGCCCACGGCGCATGTTCCTGAAAAAGAACTTACAGACAAACAGATAAAGGCCCGTGACCGTATTATCAAAGAAACAGAGGCATTGGTATCTGAAATTATTGAAACAGACAAAGAGCTTGTAAAAACAAGAGAGGCCATTGAAAAAACAAAAGCACAAGCCAAGGCAAACCGGGACAATGCAGAGAAAATCACAAGCAAGCTTTTAAAGGCTACAAATGAAGCGGAAAAAGAAAAGTTAAAGGCTCAATACTTTAAGATCAATGCAGAGTACGACGCGCTGATGGCAAGAGTAAAGACGCTGGAGCAGAATGCCGAAAAACTTATTATCAGCGCGGACAAGAAAAGAAAGAAATATGAAGAACTGAAGCAGCGTTATAATAAAGTGCTTAGCGCTGCTAAAACCGCAAAATAATATAAAACGAGGGAAAGAAATGAGAAAAACAATTTATGTGGTTAATGTTTTGATGCTGCTGTGCGCAGTCGGGTCGTCTTTCGGCCAAAAAGTATCCGATGAAGCCCGGCGGTATTTTGACCGCGGCATGGCGGCGGTGGAGATGGCAAAGACCCCTGCCGATTATGAAAAGGCAATAGCCGAATTTGAAAAGGCAAAGTCTTTATCTCCCCATTGGCCTGATGTGTATTATAATTTGGGATTAATCCAGGATAAAGCCGGCATGTACAGTGAGGCGATGGAGAACTTGAGACGATATCTTCTCCTCGCCCCGAATGCTAAAGATGCGGAAGCGGTCAGAACACTGATCAATAAACTGGATTACAAGAAGGAACAGATAGGTGACAAATACGGAAAATTTACCGATCCACGGGACGGAAAGATTTACAAAACGGTAAAGATAGGAAATCAGGTATGGATGGCGGAAAATCTGGCATACAAAACCCAGAAAGGTTCCTGGGCGTATAACAATGATGAAAACAACGCAAAAATTTATGGATATCTGTATGAGTGGGAGGCGGCCAATAATGCCTGCCCCCCGGGCTGGCATCTGCCCACCAAGGCGGAATGGGAAACATTAATCAGCAACTTGGGAAGCGAGCCGGGCAACAAAATGAAAAGCACGCGTGTTGAGGAACATAGCTGCGTTGGAACGAACCAGAGTGGTTTTGGTGCAGTTTTCCACCGAAAGGAAGACTCTCGTTCTCACATTATTTGGTGGAGTTGTTCATTAAAGAAGAGTTCTTCATTGTTCGAAAAAGACAAAGTGTGGGTGCCTGCGTTGCCATGCAGTAGCGGCAGGGTTGACTGGTATAGAGCCGATCCCCAAGAAGATAATCGTTTTGCTATTCGCTGTATCAGAAATTGAAGGGGACTTAGGGGTAACCCATCGCCCATCCCATCAGCAATAATTGATATATCCATAATTATTTTGGCATTTCTTTTATGTGGATATCGCTTTGTGGGAATGGAATTTCTATGCCTTCTTCTCTGAAACGACGGGATATTTCATAATAAAGTTGGCTTTTCAGGACGCCCGGGCGGTTTATGTATTCGCGCGTCCAGACCCGCAGGTTAAACATTATGGCGCTTTCCGCATATTCTGTAAAAAGAACGTCCGGTTTGGGTTCTTTCAGCACACCCGGGTTATCAAGAGCAACTTCAAGAAGAACTTTTTTCACAACCTGAGGATCCTCCTTATAAGACACGCCCACGGGATAATTAAAACGGACATTGCGATCAGTGTGACTCCAGTTGATAACCGTTTCAGAAATAAATTGTGAATTCGGAACGATAATTGAAATGTTGTCATTAGTTACAATCGTGGTCGCGCGCATGGAAATATCTATTACATCTCCGGCAACACCCGCCACTTCTATTCTGTCTCCTACCTTTATCGGCCTTTCAAAAAGAATGATTAATCCGCTGACAAAATTATTAATTACATTCTGCAAACCAAAACCAATACCTATACCCAGCGCTCCAAACAATATAGTGAGACTGCTTAAATTGATACCAGCTGTCTGCAAAATAATAATAAAGCCAATAGTCAACACCACATATTTCATAATGGAACCGACGGCGGCACGCACGCCATAATCAATGCGGCTTCTCGCTAATAGCCGATGTGTTAAAATTTTATTTATTTTTGACGCCAGATAAAACAAGAGCAATGTCGCGAAAACAAGATAAACAAGAGTCAGGACGGTAAAAGGCGAATCGCCCATATTAAAAAGGGGAATTTTCAATGATTCCATTATTTTCTTCGTGAAAGTGGCTATTGTATCCACAATAATCTCCTAAAACGGAAAAAATACAGGTATTAAGATAGTCGCGAGAACCAAAAAAATCAAGTTTAAAGGTGTTCCCACTTTTATAAAATCCAAAAACCTGTACTGCCCCACTCCATAAATCATTGTGTTGGTTTGATAGCCGACAGGCGTCATGAAACTGGCGGAAGCGGCAAAAGCAACCGCCATTAAAAACGGTTTGGGGCTCACTCCCATTGCGGTGGCGGCGGCTATGGCAATGGGAGTGAGTAAAACAGCGGTGGCATTATTTGACATGGTTTCTGTCAAAAGTGAGGTCATAATATAAAGCGCTGCAACAATGGCCACCGGCCCTATTGGCCCCAAATACTTTATCATCCTGTCTGATATATACATGGCCGCGCCTGTTTTTTCCAGCGCCACGCCAAGAGAAATAATGCCGCCTAAAAGAAAAATCACTTTCCAATCGATAGAATCGTAAGCTTCTTCCAATGTAATACATCCTACCATAACCAAGAGCACTGCCCCAATAATCGCTCCAACCATGATCGGCAATATACCAAGCGTCGCCGTAATTATAACTCCGGCAATGATTAGCAGGGCAGGAATGATTTTGTCTTTGCGATACTGGGGTGTCTCAATATCTGACACAATAACGAAGTTTTTATTGTTTTTGAGAGCGTTATAATTTTCCTTGCGCGCCTCAACCAATATGGCATCGCCGGCATTGAGAGGAGTATCGGCAAACCCGGTGTTATATAATTGACCTCTGTGTCTTAACGCCAAGGCCGTTGCGCGGAAAACATTGCGAAAATAAGAAGACTTTATAGTCTTACCAATAAGCCGAGAATTAGGCGCGATCACCACTTCTGTAAGCACCAGGGCTTCACACTGAAAATCTTTTTCATGCAGTTCGCAATCGGTCTTCATCTGAACACCAACTCTATCTTTTAATTCCTGCAATTGTTTAATATCGCAGCGGACACGCAATAAATCATTTTCCTGCAGCACAATATCCGACACGGGAACCAACAAACGCTGGCCGTTACGGATCACTTCCAAGATATCTATTTCCAGCTCTTTCACCAAGGGGGAATCAGCCACTCTCATCCCAATTGATTTTGCGTTAGGCATTAGAATAATATCCGTTATATAATCATGCATTTGATATTTATCTATCAGCTCTCCATCAGCAGATCTATCCGGAATAATTCTTACGCCGAAAAGAGCCATGTAAATTATACCTACAGCGAAAAAAACAAGCCCCATTTTTGTGAATTCAAACATGTTCAAAGCGGGTAGGCCATGTTGAACCGCGATAGAACTGACAAGTAAGTTGGTAGATGTACCAATGAGCGTGCATACACCGCCGAACATCGAAGCGAATGAAATCGGCATTAAAAGCTTGGATAAACTAATTTTACACTTAGCAGACACGCCCAGCAAAATCGGAATAAAAACGGCGATAACCGGTGTATTGTTCACAAACGCTGAAATAACGCCGACAATAATCATTGTTGAGATAAGGCCGACCCAGAAATTGAAGCCAAAAACTTTGGACGACAAAGCTCCCAGGTAATTAACGGAACCTGTTTTCTGCAGCGCCGCGCTTAAGATGAACATTGCCGCCACGGTAACTGTTGCCGTGTTGCTGAAACCGGAAAGACCTTCTCTGGGTGATAATATTCCCGTTAAAAGCAGAATAGCCATAACTATTATGGCCGTCAGATCAACAGGCAGCTTTTCGGACGCGAATAGAACTACGGCAAGAACAATTACACCCAGCACAATCAGCATTTCTAGCGTCATAACATATCTCTTGATGGGCAGTTTATAATCGGCTTAATTTCATAAATCACAAACGACCGCTGCTATTCTTTTACTTAATGCTCACTTTTTTGACAAATTAGGGAAGCTCTCATTTAAAGTAGTGTTCCATTTATCAATCATGGGCTTTATGCTCTGCATTAGTTCCGAAACATCACCTTCGATAATAACAGCCTTTATTTTATCACCTTGAACAATTGCGTTGACAATTTTCTGGTCAGCATCGCTGACCACTTCCCCAAAAACTGTATGTTTACCGTCAAGCCACGGCGTGGGCACGTGCGTGATAAAAAACTGGCTGCCGTTGGTACCCGGTCCGGCATTGGCCATGGATAGTATTCCCGCCTTGCCATGCTTCAATTCTTTTACAAATTCATCCTGAAATTTGTATCCGGGGCCGCCGCGTCCGTCGCCCGCGGGACACCCGCCCTGAATCATAAAATCGGGAATAACCCGGTGAAAATTTAAATTATTATAAAAACCACGCTGCGCCAGATTGACGAAATTTCCCACAGTAACCGGCGTCTGCTCGGCAAAAAGCTTTAGGTTGATTGTTCCTTTGTTCGTTTCGATAATTGCTTTCAATTCATTTTTCATTTTAATCTCCTATTTTTTAATGGTGGAACAAGTGAAATATGCATAAATTCGTCTTTCTACTTTTTTATGTAAAAGAGTGTATGATAAGTTTTCATTACTGATCGTCAAAGTTCACCAACACCTTGCAGTTTTCCTCCAAAATTTTCTCCGGAAAATTTAGAAGATCGCAAATCCCCTCAGGCCCATCAACAATGGCGGTAACTGCATCATCCAGAGATAATCTTCCATTGCGACATAAAGTTAAAACTTTTGCAAACGCACCGCCAAGATGCCCCCGCGAACCTGTTATGGAAATTGCGTTGGTGATCATATGATCAACTGCCTCCAATAAGAGAGGTTCGCCGCTTCTGCCAAGAACAGCAACACGTCCATTGGCTTTTAATCTCCAGAAAACCCTGTTGAGGTTATCCATGTTTCCTGATGCTTCTATCACCACATCAATAGCGGATGGGCCATATTTAAAGAATTCATCAATATCGTAGATTTCGTCACTCCACCGCGCGGCCAGCTTCCGACGGAACAAAACCGGTTCAATCATGTGCACTCGGGCCGCACCAAAAATGCTTTTACTGAGCATCGCGGCAAAAAGACCGATGGGACCGGCACCAAAGATAGCAACTACATCCCCCGCTTTCAGGCGAGTGTTTTCACAGGCCACATAAGCGACACTGGCCGGTTCCACGCAAGCCGCAGCTAGACACCAAGTTTTGTTCGCTGCCATATAGCTGACGTCGTGGATAAGCATGGATGGAACGTCAACAATATCGCCAAAAATTCCATCTTTTTCTAATCCCAGCAAAAGCGCGTGGCGGCATTGATTAAAATCGCCTCGCCGGCACTCATCGCAGTAGTGGCAAGCAATAATTGATTCAAATGTAACACAAGCGCCAGGCCGTACATGGTAAACATTAGATCCGACTTCAAGAACCTTGCCTATACCCTCGTGGCCGATGACCCGGCCTTCAATACCAATTTGAGCAGGTGCAGAACATTTGATATAGCCGGTTTCCGGATTGGTAGTCACAAGATGCACATCCGTACCACACACACCCGCATACATAATTTTTACCCGGATTTCGTTCGGATGTAATGCCGGTAAAGTTCGTGTCTCCACGGATACACGGGGATTCCTGTATCGCTGGTGCGGCCCCGGTCGAACAATATTCTTTATGGGGTCATCATCCACTTTCACAACAACCATTCTGGATTTCACGCTTTTACTCCTTTAAACTCCATCAGTGTTTGTGGTGTCGGTGGAAGGCGTCTGGATTCCACAATGGCTAATCCGGCCTCCTTGGCCATTGCTTCATATTCTTCGCAGACGTAAGCATCGCCCCGGGGAGTAGTCGCCAGCATTAGAAAAGCGAAAGCGGCCTGTTCAGGCGGCGACACGCGATCTGGATTAGGCATGATATCAATCACAAACACTGAACCAGAGACCGACAAAGATTCCTTCGCTTTGCTCAGCATTTGAACGCATCCCTCTTGGTCAAAATGATGTAGTATATTGGCCATAAGGATTAAATCATACTTTCCACCCCAGTCCATTTCGAAGGCATTGCCGCTGATGGTTTTATATCGCTCCTCAATGACGGCCACACGGGCGTTATTGCTTGCTACCTCCAAGACATTAGGCCAGTCAATCGCTGTGATTAACGCATCTATTACAATTTTTGCCACCTCTATGCCGAACAGCCCGTGTCCCGCTGCGACATCCAGCACATTGCGTGGCTTCATGCCTTTTCGGACAATGTATGCCGCGGTTCGTTTGGCCGTGACAGATGCGAAAGGAACCATAGCCTTAGCGAATTTGACCCAGACGGGGTTTTCCGGTGAAACGTTGGTCAATCCGGATGCGCCCCCCTCCACAACATAAAACGCGGGATCGTTCATAATCAGCGAAACAACCTCCGGCGCCGCGTAGAAGTCAATGATATCCGCCAGACAATGCGGCGATGTTCTGTCAAGAAACCTTTTTGCTTCTATTGAAAGATTGTAGAGATTTTGATTCTTTTCCAATAAACCGATAACACAAAGATAATTACAAAGAATGAGCACCCCGCGCGACGAAGCACCAGTGCTGTTGGAGATTTGTTCAACGCTTAAACATTGATTACCAATAACGGTGAAAATATCCAGCTTGATAGCAGCTTTCATGGCTGCTGTTTTCTGATAGGCCAAACTGATATCATATACCGGATTGTCTGATATTTTACTCATCATCTTTCATCGATTAATAAATTGCCGTATTTTATCTGCCAGATCTTGTGAATAATCTTTCTCCCAGGAAGTGTGATGACCTCGGTATATGTTTATATAATTTGTGTTTTTGGTAATCCGCCGCCACGCCTTGCCTCTATATGCCAAGGCAATATATAAAAGAGATAGATTGAGCGGTAGCGGTTTATAATTAAAGAGCACGTTATTATAATGATTCATTATAACTTCCTGCTCTTTTGTCGTATGTTTATGTTTATCTTTTTTCTTAATGAGGTTGTTAAAATTATACTTCAGATAATATCTTAACGATATTAGTTTCTGATACCATGTTTTTTGAAAAAAGAAAAAAATACGACGCCACATATCTTTAGACCTGCTATCCGCACTTACCAACTTTTTCCATACCTTAATAAGGGACTTGTGCCTCTTGCGTTTATGAAAACCTATAAAACGCATTAAGAAATCCGTGGTCGATAAAATAAACTGCGTTGATCTTCTGGCTGACATTATTACCGGGTCGATCATTATCACGGCCTTAACTTTTTTACCCATTAAAATGAGTTGCCTTGCTGCTTCAAATGCTACCTGTGCCCCGTTGCATTGTCCAATTAAAATATATGGTCCGTCTGGTTGCTTTTCAAGGATATCCTGCAATCTTTCTTTTGCCATTTCTTCTATCGTGCCTGGCATATTACCTTCATGAGGCAGATGGGGAGCTATCGCGTGTATAAGATAATCGCTGCCGAGCAGTTTGGAGAAAGTATTAACAACAAGTTTCCCCCCAATTATTAATTGGGCATGGAAAAAATGTATTATTTTCCCATTTGCTGGGCCACTAAGAAAAGATACTTGGGGTTTAAATTTATCCGTTTCTATAACTTTTAACAACTGTCGGACAGTGCCCGTCTCAAAGATAACGGCTGGTGAAAGTGATTTACCGGTCAGCTGTTCGATCTCCAACAAAACTTGGGTTGCGAGCAATGAATCCCCTCCACACTCAAAAAAATCGTCATCAACTGTCAGATCTTCTTTTTTCAATGCACTCCGCCAGATGCCCAAAAGTTCTTTTTCCAGAGAACGATGGATTATGTTTCCCTGTTTATTGCCGTTCATGCGTAAACCTCTCTAAGTTTTCTACGCAGGGATTTCCCCCCTAAACCTTTTGGAATACTGTCCATGATATGAAGGCGCCTGGGTATTTTATTCCAAGATAGATGCGTGCTCATAAATCGGCGGAATTCATCATGCGCTAGCGTCTCGTTGGGTCGCAACACTACGGCAACGGCCACATCTTCTCCCAAGCGGGGGTGCGGCACGGCAAAAACCACGGCTTCCGCGACCGCTGGATGCTTTAGGATAACGGTTTCTACTTCAATCGGTGAAATTTTTTCACCACCGCGATTGATGATTTCCTTGATCCTTCCATGAAGAGTCAAGAAGCCCTCCTTGTCCAAGCTACCGATGTCACCTGTATGTAACCATCCATCGGAAAAAGCCGCCTGATTCAATTCCTGGCCGTTTAGGTAGTATCTGATAACATTTGGACCGCGAACCAGAATTTCTCCTTTCTCGCCGGGTGGTAATTCATTTCCATCGCGTCCAACAACGATCACCGTATCAGAAGGCGGAATTCCGACAGTGCCGGGCTTAGTGGGTCCCGGTGAAGGTAAATTTGAGGAAAGCTGACTGGCCTCCGTCATCCCATAGTGCTCAAGAACATGAATCCCCAGCGCCTTTTCGAGGTTTGTCCGCACGGTTTCCGGCAGTGGCGCCCCGCCTGATCCAGCCAGCTTGAGTTGATGCTTAAGACCCGATGATGCGACTAATTTTTCCGCAATTGCCAAATGAATAGTGGGCGATGTTGAATACCATGTCGGGCTTAATATCTCAAACCATTCAGATAAATTCAAATTAGTCAGACTCAGAGGGAAAGCCACGCTGCCACCTGAAAGCAGCGGCGCCAGTATGGTGAAGGTCAAACCATGACTATAATAAGGCGGCGCAATGCTTAGACATCGGTCACGTCGATCAAGCTTGAACCACATGGCGGTTTGTTTCGCCGCAGCCAACAGACCGGCGTGAAGGCATGGCACTAATTTAGGTTCTGCCGTAGTTCCGGAGGTCTGAAAAATGACTGCCACGTCATCCAACGCAGCATTTTTAACTTTATTTTGAGGCGATATTTTCTGAATAGACATTGAAAAAGTCAGTTCGCATTTATCCTTCGTTATAATCTCGATAATGGCAATACTATGCTTTTCCGCAACAGCCCGGGTTGCATTTTGTTCTCCAGCCATTACGCAAACCGCATTCACATTCAATAGTTTGAGCCGCGTTTCAATTTCTTCCGCCGCCAAATTCGGGTCTATGGGAACTGCCACAGCACAACACGCGACCGCTATAATTGTCAAAGCTGCCGGCGCGGCATCTTTTACGGCTATTGCGATACGTGCGGATGTCCCTAACCCTGATTTTTTCAACTCCCCTGCAACATGTTCAATTTGCAGAACTAGTTGTGAATACGTTAGACAATTATGCTTTGAAGAAACCATGGCTATTGACGCTGGATCTGCAAAAGCGTGGTGTTTTATTACTTCTTCGAGTCTGTCGTAATCAAAACAATTATTCATTTTTTTATTTTACACATCTTTTGAATTAATTAATAAAAAACCTTTATACTGAAAGATTTAAACTTCCTTTTAGTTAGTGAGCTTTAAGGAGAAAAAAGCATCTTTTTGCATTTAGATCTCACTGTATATGTTTATTTTTCCTTTAAACCCTTCTCCTTTTTTAATGGTGGAATAGACGCAGGCCGCAAAATGCCATGACAATGCCATATTTGTTGCAGGTGTCAATAACCTGCTGGTCACGGATGGAACCGCCCGCCTCGACAATGGCGGTCACGCCGCTACGGCGGGCGCGTTCGATATTATCGCCAAAGGGGAAAAAGGCATCACTGCCCAAGCAAACACCTGTGACCGTGCTGAGCCACTTTTGCTTTTGAGCTTTGGATAAGGGTTTAGGCTGTTTTGTAAAAGTTTCGACCCAAACATCATCACCAATAACATCCTCCGGTGTATCGCCTAAGTACACATCAATCGCGTTGTCGCGGTTGGGTTTGGCAACATCGTCGCGGAAAGGCAGATTAAGAACCTTAGGCATATGACGCAACTGCCAGAGATCGGCCTTCTGGCCGGCAAGCCGCGTGCAGTGGATGCGGCTTTGCTGTCCCGCACCCACACCGATGACCTGACCGTCCTTCACATAGCAGACGCTGTTGGACTGCGTGTATTTAAGAGTAATGAGCGCCAGCACCAGGTCGCGCTTCTGCGCTTCAGTGAGCGTCTTGTTTTCCGTCACAATATTTTCCAGCATACGGGCATCGATCTTCAGATCGTTTCTTCCCTGCTCAAAAGTGATACCATAGACCTGCTTGTGCTCCAGAGAAACGGGCACATAGTTAGTATCGATAACCACAATATTGTAGTTACCGCCTTTTTTGGATTTAAGAATTTCAAGGGCTTCGGGCTTATAGCCTGGCGCGATGATGCCGTCGGTGACTTCATTTTTGATTATCGTTGCTGTGGGAACATCACAGATATCGGAAAGAGCAATCCAGTCGCCGAAGCTGCTCATGCGGTCTGCGCCGCGAGCACGCGCATAAGCACAGGCAAGCGGGGAGAGTTTCATCTTCGAATCGATATGATACATTTTGCGCAACACTCTATCGATAGGGAAACCTAAAGCGGCGCCGGCGGGAGAAACATGCTTAAAAGACGCCGCAGCGACTATGCCGGTATTTTCTTTTAGTTCTTTTACCAGTTGCCAGCTGTTAAACGCGTCCAAAAAATTTATATAGCCAGGCTTTCCGTTTAATACCTCAACCGGTAGATTGCCGCCGTCCGCCATGAAAATCCGCGCCGGTTTTTGGTTGGGGTTGCAGCCGTATTTCAGTTGTATTTCGTTCATTAATTATCCCTCCACCGCTTTATATTTATTGATAATGACATCCTCATAATTCTGGGTTTTAAGTTCGCTGGCGCGTACAAACAGGCTTACCTTATTTTCCTCGCTTAACGCTTCCCAAAGTTTACAGGCGAATTCATTGGGGTTTTCTTCGTCTATAACCACACGCAGCGGCTCACCTTTAAAACTAGGAATTGGATTACCGTTACACTTGTAGGTGCTGATGAAGTGACCTTCTCCGGCAAGCGGCTGGGTATAATCGAAGGTGAAGCGCTGTACAGTTTTTTCGTCACCGTCGCAGCTTTTTAAAATACTTAATTTATAGGCGCCGGTTTTCATGTCTACCAAACCGGAGACGCGGGGTGTCCAGTTAGGTTTGTCGTCTTCAAACGTGCGGGTTTTAAGCGCGGCTTCAAAATTGTATCCTGGAAATTTATTGCTTTTCATAAAGTCGTAAATAGTATTGGTCTGATCGCCGTTGGTGACAATTGTTGTTTTGTCAAACGTGAGCACCGGATTATAAATAATCAGGTGCGGATCGGTCATTTTGGAAGGGTCTGCCGCTTTGGTGCGGATGCCGCCTTCAATGGGATCGAACACGCGGTTGCGGCTGTTGGCGCTGCGTCCCATGATAAAATAGGCAATCACGGCTTTTTTACCGGAAGGCGTAAGGCCGATACAAATGCCGCGTCCGGGATATTCGTTTCCGGACAGGTAATCGTATAAATTCACTTTCATTTCAACTATTTCTCCTTGTGATGTTTCAAGACTCGCTGTTTTGATGGCGGGAGTATATGAGCAGAAGTTTTGTATGTCAACTGGATTTGACCAGTCATTTTTTATAATTAAAATATATGGCAAGCACGAAAAACCTTCTATCACCGGTCGAGCCTAATTAATTTTCAAATTGCAAATAATTACCCAATACGTTAGAAACGTAAATACACACGGCAACAAACATATCAGTTAATAAGGAGCTTGCATGAAAGCAAAAAAGGCCAAGAAGGTTTTAGTCAGCGTGGTTATGGGAAGCGATTCTGATTTGCCCGTTATGTCTGAAGCGACAAAGATTCTCGATGAATTCGGCATTGGCTATGAACTTATTCTGACTTCCGCGCATCGCGCTCCCTCTCGCACCGCTAAGTTTGCCAGCGAAGCAAAAGAAAGAGGCATTCAGATAATCATTGCGGGAGCGGGAGCGGCGGCGCATCTGGCCGGAGTGATTGCTTCGCACACGCCATTGCCGGTAATCGGCGTTCCTATTGACGCGACTTCGCTTAAAGGATTGGACGCGCTTCTGGCCACAGTGCAAATGCCGGGCGGCATTCCGGTCGCGACAATGGCTATTGGCAAAGCAGGCGCCAAAAATGCCGCTATTTTTGCCTCGCGCATGATGGCGATTTCCGATAAAACGCTGGCTAAAAAACTCGATGACTATATAGCGAACATGGCCAAAGACGTGGAAGCCAAACAGAAAAAACTTTTATGACTCAAGTTTTTAAAATCACGCCTCAAAATACCGAAAAGATAATCACAGACGCTGCCGACTTAGTTTTACAAGGCGGCGTTATAGCTTTTCCCACAGAGACGTTTTACGGACTGGGCGCGGACGCGACCAACGAAGAGGCGTTGCGCAAAATCTTTGAAATCAAAGGGCGCGATTTCAATAATCCAATCTCCGTGATTATCGGTGAAAGAAATGATGTTTATTCTCTGATAAGCGGCAGTAACTCGGTGGCCGAAAAACTGATGGATATTTTCTGGCCCGGCGCGCTAACAATAGTTTTTAGAGCCGCGGAAAAAATCTCATCGCTTCTTACGGCAGAAACAGGAAAGATAGGCATTCGTCTTTCCAGCCATGAAATTGCCCGGCGCGTCGCGCAAGAACTGAGACGTCCCCTTACGGCTACCAGCGCTAATATCTCCGGCCAACCAGAATGCGTAACTGCCGATAATGTTCTTGTTCAGGTGGGAGATAAAATTGATGCTGTGATTGACGCGGGAAAAACAGCAGGCAAAAACGCTTCCACGATAATAGATACAACCTGCGTTCCCCCGATTATTTTACGCGAAGGGGCAATAAGCAAAAAAACAATAGAAGAAAAAATATACTGAGATAAAATTACTATTATCTATTTTTCTTAAAGAAGCCGTTCCGCGCCGATAATCTCCGGCTGTATTTTAATAACACCAGGCGGTTCATTGATAAAAACAACCATAAAGGGAATCCTTCCGTTGGGCATAATTTTATCATTGGTGTTATTATTCCCCTCCGGCCGGGAAAAAATCTTTTTCATTTCTTCTTCGGATAAATTAACTAGCTCTTCATCTGTAAGGACATTGCCAGCGTAACTCGTTTGTTCAGCCAGAAACACGGAGTTCTCGCCGATTATCGTTCCTTTAACCAAAACACGGGAAATGGGGTAATCCGCATTATTAACCGCCACTCCCTCCATAACCCGGATTGCTCCTAAAATATTATTATTTAAAAGCCTCTGACTCGTGCTTTCTACAGCGACTTGGGATAAGACAAGTTTCGGACGCGCTTGCTCCGGATCGCCTAAATACTTATTCGCGAATTCACTGATCGCCGGCGGCGCCATTTCGCGGAGAATTGTGGCAATCTGCGGATAAAACACGTAATAAAGGACAGCCGGTATGACAAAAATTATCAAAACAGACCAGATGAAAATCTTCCATCCCCCGCCCCCGCTTTTTTTAACCTTTTGTTTTTTTATTTTTACAGCACCTGCTGACTCCGGCTTTTCAAAAGATTCAGCCATTTCATTTATTTCAATATTATCTTCACCGGAGACATCGGGCTTTGCGATTTGGATATTATTAACGCCTTTTTCATCTAAATCTTTTTTTACTTCCATGACATTATCAAGAAAGCGAACCACGTCTTCATCACGGCCGCTTGATGGCGGAATATTTCGCGAAAAATCAGCGTTTCGTTGAGCAGGCTGTGAATCTTTAGATAAAACTGTTTTTGATTTTTGCGGAGATTCCTGATCTTTTTCGATTGCCTGCGGCTGATTATTCTGAAAAAAAACATGCTCACAGCGGCTGCAGCGCATCCACAGGCCATCACCCTGCATCAGGGCGTCATCAAAATAAAATTTTGTCCGGCATTGTCTGCACTGAATGATCATTGTTCTTCCTCTTTATAACTGTTTTATAACGTAAATGTCCGGTAAAAATCTGTAACGTTCGCCATAATCAAGGCCATATCCTACTAAAAAACCGTCTTCCATCGAAAAACCGACATAATCGGCTTCAAAAGCGACTTTTCTTCTTTTACGTTTATCCAGCAAAGCGCAAACCTTAAGCGAACGGGGACTTCTTTCTTTAAACCATTCAACAAGATATTTCAACGTTAAACCTGTATCTACAATATCTTCAACAATCAACACATCACGGCCTTTAATGGCTGTTTCAATATCTTTTGTCATGACGACTTTTTCTGAACTCTCCGATCCAGTGCCGTAGCTGGCGCAACGCACAAAATCAACCTGGCACTCAACTCTGATTTCCCTGATTAAATCGGCCATAAAAATGAAAGCTCCCTTGAGAATGCCGATGATAATTAATTCACTTCCGGCATAATCCTTGGAAATTTTAGCGGCCAATTCACGAACGCGTTTTTTTATCTGGTCTTGCGTATAGAGGATTGCTTTTTGTTTCTCGCCCATAATGACTCTTTACTAATATGCTTTAATTTAAAGAAGATTAACCAATGTGCTCGCTATTTGTCAATAATAATTAATGATTTAGGGAATAAACACGGACAAATTCCTCTATATTAGATGAAATGAGCCTCTCGGCCTCATCGATTTCGTCTGCCGAGTTAAATACGGAAGAAAAACTTAAAAATATTGAGTTAAATTTGGATATTTCCCTGCCGAATTTTTCATAATCTATATGGCTGATCATATATTGGGAGCCGTCAAAATAATATTTCCCCAATCTGTTTGCGTCCGGCGAACGATACGGCCAGTCAATTTTCCAGCCAAAATAACGGCAGGCAATTTTTCTCAACTTGTTATTATCAAAGACCTGGGTCTTTAGCTCTTCGCCGAGCCTGTCCCCCAGCATGCTGAAATATGTTTTTACCAGATCGATATCGGTGATGCACAGGCCGTAGAGATACCAATCATCGATTATCTTTATTAATATCTGCGCCTGCGATTGAGGAATAAAATAATGACTGGGGCAAAGATGTCCCGCGCAGAGTTCCTGGCCATAAAACGACACGTCGCGTAAATCGGCCCCTCTATTCTGCTGTGGATGCAAAAGACACCCTACCCTCCTTTCCTCGTCATCTAAAAAACCCAGATACTCACAGCAATAGATAACTTCGTATCTTTTTCGAAAATCTTCCGCGGCAATCGTTTCGCGCGCGTATTTTCCGATGTCTTCGCGTGATTTTACGTTTTCGCGAAAACGGCGCGTTCTTGCCCGCAGCCTCAATGTCAGTGACGAGCGTGAGCTATCCACGTAATTATAAAGGCCGCAGCAGGCGCCGCACGATTTACTATCGTTGGGCTGACATAAAATAATTAAACCGGGAATGCCGGAATTGGTCGACATTTCTTAAATCTGCCTATTGTATTTTTTAGAATCCTACTAATTTGATAACCAGGGTAATTATTAGTCAAAGACAATGGTTTTCGCGCCGCAAACCAGCACCTTGTTTTCCAGATGTAAACGTAAAGCGCGCGCCAACACGATTCTTTCCAGATCCTTACCTTTCATTTGTATATCCGCGACGTCATCACGATGTGATATTTTAATTACATCCTGGGCGATAATTGGGCCTTCGTCCAGCTTCTCCGTAGCGTAATGACCTGTCGCTCCGATAATCTTCACGCCGCGGTCATATGCCTGCTGATAAGGATTACCCCCGGCGAAAGCCGGCAAAAAAGAATGATGGATGTTAATTACTTTTTGCGGATAACATTCCAAAAATTTAGCCGTAACAATCTGCATGTAGCGCGCCAGAACCACCAAATCGATGTTGAGCTCACGCAGAAGCTTCAATTCGCTTTCTTCCTGGTCGCTTTTGTTATTTTTATTAATCGGGAAATGATAGAATTTCATGCCGAATTGCAACGCAAGATCACGCGCGTCAGTATGGTTGCTGATAACCGCCTCTATTTTTGCGCTAAGCTCTCCCATGCTTTGACGCAAAATTAAGTCATGAAGGCAATGAAGATGGCGTGAAACGAAAACAGCGATGCGTGGCACAAAATCATTGAAATACAAATCCCACTTCATGTTTAGCTTTTCGGCCAAAGGAGTAAATGCCGCCGGAATTTCATCACGGCCAAGCGAAAAACCGTTCAATTCCCACTCAATACGCATGAAAAATAACTTGTCATCTTTTGATGTGTGCTGAGCGGCATGGACAATATTTCCATTGTTTTTAAAAATAAACTCTGAAATCTGCGCCACGATGCCCTTGCCGTCAGGACAGGATATCAGCAATATAGCGTTCACATCACTCATAGACTAATTAACCTGCTCTCTCAATAAATTTTGCGGCAATATAAAAGGATTGACGTTGCAGGTCAAGCGCAAAAATGTTATGAAAAAATAATTAGCGACTAATTTTTCAGGAAAAAAACAGATGGAATTAATCGAGCAAATAGACCTTGCCAACGGATTAACTTTAAATATTTATGATTTGTCCCGTCAAATTGCGCGCAATACCACCAAAGTGGAAATATACATCACAACGGAAATCAAGCTAAAAGAATCTTATTTTACCAATCATGATGATTTCGCGCGAGTGAAAAATATTTTCGGCGATAAAATTAATTTTGAATACAGAAAAGAAAGGTCATTCGCCTCCCTCGAAAAACAAAATGATATCCGCAACGAATTGATTGACACGTTTAAGAAAAATTCTTTGAATTACATCGCTTCTCCAAACTTCGCACCAAATCTAGCTCTTTCCAAGTTGCGTGATATCAAAAATAACCCCTTTAAATATATCGTCAGGCCGGAATAGAAATATGACAAAATATTCTTTTGACGAGCTTTTGCTTGGGGTGGAAAAACCAAGCCGTTATCTCGGCACGGAAGTCAATGCCGTCCGGCAGGGGAAAAAAACACTAAATTTTCTTTTAGCTTTTCCGGATACCTACGAAGTAGGCATGTCGCACCTCGGCCTACAGATTTTGTATTCTATATTAAACTCTCTGCCTGAGGTTAACGCGGAAAGGTGTTTTGCTCCGTGGCCGGACAGGGAAAAGCAGCTGCGCCTGCATAATCTGCCCCTGGCTTCTCTTGAATCGCGAACTCCCGTTGGTGATTTTGATGTAATTGGATTTTCACTGCAATATGAACTTTCCTATACCAATGTTCTTAATATGCTGGGTATGGGAAATATACCGCTGTATGCGCGCAATAGAAATAACGGGCATCCGTTGATTATCGCCGGAGGACCATGCTGTTTTAATCCCGCGCCGCTGAGCAGTTTTATCGACGCTTTTGTGATTGGAGAAGGCGAAGAAATTATCAGCGAAATATCGGCGGCGATAATTAGAGGCAAACAAAATAAATTAACGCGCGCGAAACTTTTGGAATACTTCGCCATTATTCCTGGTATTTACGTCCCTTCCCTTCATCCGAAAGACAACATCATAAAGAAAAGAACAGTTCCCGATCTTAACCAATGGAGGCATCCCCAAAAGCCGGTTGTGCCTTTGATGCAGGCTGTTCATGACCGGATCGTTATGGAAATCGCCCGTGGCTGCACCCGCGGCTGCCGCTTTTGTCAGGCCGGAATGATCTGGCGCCCCTATCGCGAGCGGGACTCTTCATTATTGCTTGATATAGCCCAAAAGGCTCTTCAGGCAACTGGGCATGATGAAATATCTTTATTATCTCTCAGCGCAGGTGATTACACCTGCATCGAATGGTTAATGCAAAAGCTGATAAATAATTATTACGCGCAACGTGTAGCTGTCGCCCTCCCTTCTTTGCGCGTGGAGTCTTTGAATGATAAATTAATTGAATCAATAAAACGCGTCCGCAAAACAAGCTTCACGCTCGCGCCCGAAGCCGGCACGGATAAAATGCGTAAAATAATAAACAAAGGAAATACATCCGAAGATTTACTTTCCACTATTGATAAAGTTTTTTCCGCGGGCTGGAAATCGATCAAACTCTATTTTATGATCGGCCTGCCCGGCGAAGAGCAGGAAGATTTGGAAGGTATTATTGATCTGAGCCACGCGGCAGTACGTGCCGCTAAAAATCGCGGTCAGTTAACAATAAGCCTCTCCACTTTTGTTCCCAAGCCGCACACCCCTTTTCAATGGGAAGAGCAGATTTCTCTGGAAGAAACTTATAAAAGGCAGGATTTCATACGCCGTCACACAAAAAACCGCCGCATCAGCTTTAAATGGCACGACGCGCGCATGAGTTTTTTAGAGGGAATTTTTTCCCGCGGCGATGAAACAATCGGACTGCTTTTGGAAAAAGCTTTTAACATGGGCTGTCGCTTTGACGGCTGGAGCGAAATATTCCGATTCGACCTATGGCAAAAAGCCCTTCAGGAAACAGGCATTGACTCGTCACAATTTCTCCGCGCGCGCGGCCTGGATGAAGCGTTGCCCTGGGATAATATTGATTGCGGCGTGAGCCGTGATTTTTTGTTGGTAGAAAAACAAAAAGCTCATAATAATCTACCGACGCCTGACTGCCGCTTTGACGAATGCCAGCTTTGCGGTGTCTGTGATTTTTCAACAACTAAAAATATTTTTTCCACGCCTGATGAGTCTAAAAAAACGGTTCAGTCAGGACCTGCGCCGGATGCATTTAATATTCTTAAAAATACTTACCGTTTTGCTTTCCGGAAAGTTGACCGGGCAAAGTTTCTCTCGCATCTGGAAATATCCGCGGCTTTAAACCGCGCGCTGCGCCAATGCGGATTCCCTCTTTTTTATTCTTCCGGTTTTCATCCGCATCCGAAGATTTCTTTTGGCACGGCAACGGCCGTCGGTACGGAAAGCTTTCAGGAATACATGGACGTCGGAGCGAATCAGACAGTTGACGATTTTATTTCTTTGAAAAAAGCGATCAACAGCGCGCTGCCGTCAGGACTGGAAATAGATGAGATAAAAACTGTTTCGCCCCAAGAAAAATCACTGGCCGACGCGCTNNAATAATCAAGGATAATATAGATAAATTCACGGCCTCATCTATCTTCAATATTTCAAGAATATCTAAAGGAGTTACATCAACTAAAAATATACGGCCTTTTGTGGAAAATATTATGCTCGATTTTCAGAAAAGAAAAATAGAATGCGCTGTGCTTTTTTCACAAAAAGGTTCCGCGAGGGCTGCGGACATCATTACTCACGTTGCCGGATTAACCGAAGCAGAAGGACAAAAAACACACATTGTTAAAACAAAGACTATTTTAAAATGAATTATCGCGGATAAAATTAGAGCTTTTAATAAAAAATAAGCTCTTCGGGCATTATTGGCAACGGTTCCTGGAACACTACTTCGCTTTTACCAAGCTCTTCATAGAGCATCATAATCGTATTTACGTAAATTTGGCTCCGGTTATACTGAAAAATTGCCTTTCGCTTTTTTTCAACAGACGCTTTCTCTGACCAGCCTGAACGCTTCAGATAATGAGCCATACTGGCTTTTGCGTCTTTCATGTTAAAAGGGCTCGCGATCCCGTCTCCGTCTCCGTCAATTCCGTAACTGTTGAAAGTGGAAGGAATAAATTGCGCCGGCCCCATGGCTCCGGCAAACGAACCCATGATACTTACCGGATCAATACTAAGCTTATTGGCAATCTGAGCAAGATGAAAGAGCTCCCCCAACGCCCAGTTTGCCCTTCTATGCGCCCGGCTAATTGTTGCCTCATCGAATAATAACGGATACTGCTCAGCGTATATTTCCTGGATTCTGCGGAAATAATCAGGATCAAGCAAAAAAGCCATATTTGTATAAGCGGTAACCACATTATACGGCATGGGATAAGTGCCCAGTCTTGATTCGACTATTAATATTGCCGTGATAATTTGCGGTGACGTTCCAAAACGTTTTTCCAGAGATGACAGGAATTCCTGGTTTTCCCTGATAAAATTTCTACCGCTCGCGATATGCCGGGGGTCGATATTCATAACTGAAGGCTTTTCCGCGCTTCCTTGCGGGCTGGAATAAAAAAGATTCTGGATTATTATATCCGGCCTAAGCGATACGCGGGAATCGTTTAACATGCCTTGAACCAAAGATCTTTCCAGACCCTTTTCTACAAGGCGGTCTTCGATAAAATTGCGCGAAAGATCATTCCACGCACAGGCAAGCGTGCCATGCAGAAATAATACTGTTACTGTAAAGATTGTGATTATTGTTTTTTTCATTCCCTGATCTTTCTATCTTCGCGACAAAAATCAATTCTTTATCAATTTGCGGTTTTATTTTACACTTTCCTCTCATCATGCGCAAGGTGATTTATGTTTTTTATCCGCGCTTGAGCATTTATAATTTTTTCCGTAAGTCGCGATTTTTATTTTTGCCAAGCATTTTTCCGCAAAAAAAATTTTGTGTTTCTTTTTTCTTTCCTTTCTTGCAAATGATCAAAAAATTCTGTATGGAACTCTTATAATCTGCAGGAGGAAAATACATGAAGGTTTTAGTAACCTACTATTCGGACACCGGTAATACAAAAAAAATCGCATCAGCCATTTATGACGTGATAGACACTGATAAGGAAATTAAAGCTGTACAGGATATAGAATCTGCCGCGGGATTTGATCTTGTTTTTTGCGGATTTCCCGTTCACGCGCACAGTGTTCCAAGCAAAGCTATAGATTTTATTAAACAATTACCGCAAGGACAAAAAGTCGCGTTTTTTTCAACGCACGGCTCGCAGCGAGGCGGCCAGCTTCCCAAGCAGGCTTTTGAGCACGCGATAAGCCTGGCTGTAAAAGCCAATATTTTAGGCCATTTCGGCAGCCGCGGTCAGGTGAATCAAAAGGTTATTGATATGCTTTTGAAAAGCCCTGAACACAAAGCGTGGGGTGAAGAAGCCCAAAGCGCTATCGGGCATCCCGACGAGCATGATTTAGCAGATGCCAGGAAATTCGCCGCGGAAATGATCGCAAAAGCAAGAAATTGATGTAAAATCTCCTTTTTGCCAGCTTAAAAATCCGTTTTGTTATCTACTTAAATTGTATTGACAAATGTCTGCAAATTGTCTATAAGCGTCAATCTTAATTTTAGCTAAGGATATAAACGATGTACGCAGTTATTAAAACAGGTTCCAAACAGCACAAAGTAAGCGAAGGAGAAGTTTTATCAATCGAAAAACTTACCGCGGAAAAAGGAACCGAAGTGGTTTTTGATGAAGTTTTGATGGTTTCCGGTGATAATATTGTTAAGATCGGTAAACCTTTTGTGGAAGGCGCTAAAGTTTTCGGTCAGGTGATAGAGCAGACAAAAGGCCCCAAAATTCAGGTGTTCAAAAAGAAACGCCGCAAAGGTTATCATAAAAAAACCGGTCATCGCCAGGAATTAACCAGCATGAAAATTACGAAAATAGCGATATAGGCGTAAGCGGAGGAAGTAATGGCACATAAAAAAGGACAGGGAAGTTCCCGTAACGGAAGAGACAGCAACTCACAGCGGCGCGGCGTAAAGGTTTACGCGGGACAGAAAATTAACGCGGGTTCAATTATCGTGCGTCAGGTGGGCACAAAAATTCATCCGGGCAACAACGTGGGCATGGGTAAAGATTTTACGCTTTTCTCTCTGATCAACGGTATAGTAAAATTTGAAAGACTTGACAAAACAAGAAAAAAGGTAAGCGTTTACGCTTCATAAATATATTTTCCAGGATATTTAATTTAAAGGCGCTTTCCCCAAGCGCCTTTTTAATTTGTAAATAATATTATGAAATTTGTCGATGAAGCCAAAATTTACATTAAAGCCGGCCACGGCGGACGCGGTTGTGTAAGCTTCCGGCGGGAAAAATTTGTGCCGCGCGGTGGGCCTGACGGAGGTGACGGCGGTAAAGGCGGCGATGTTATTTTTCGCGCGACGGAAAAACATCGGACACTGCTGGATTTCAAATACCGCCAGCACCATATGGCGAAAAACGGCGGGCACGGATCCGGCAATAACCGCACGGGCAGAAGCGCGGCGGATCTGGAAATTTTAGTGCCTGTCGGAACAATCATCAAAGACGCCGAAACCAGGGAAGTGCTTGCCGACTTGTCACAGGTTAATCAGGTTTTTGTCGTCGCGCGCGGCGGTATCGGCGGCAAAGGCAACGCGCATTTTGCCACTTCCACCCATCAGACACCCAGATTTGCTCAGGACGGCATGGATGGCGAAGAGCGCTGGATTTTTCTTGAATTAAAACTTCTGGCTGACGTCGGCATTATCGGTTTTCCCAATGCCGGTAAATCAACTTTTATTTCCCGCGTTTCCGCGGCCAGGCCAAAAATCGCCGATTATCCCTTTACCACTTTAACTCCTCATTTAGGCGTCGTCAGGCATTCAACTGCCGAAAGCTTTGTCATTGCCGACATACCCGGGCTGATTTCCGGCGCGCATGAAGGGGTTGGCATGGGCATAAAATTCTTGAAGCACGTGGAAAGAACGTCATTACTNNCCATCAACAATGAACTAGAATGTTACGACTCATCCATGCTGGCCAAGCCGCAAATAGTCGCCTTGAATAAAATAGACCTCCCTTTCGTCAGAGAGAAGGCAAAAAAAGAAGTTGCGCTATTTAAAAAAAAGGGAATAATACTTCATCCTTTTTCCGCGGTAACCGGAGAGGGGCTTGATAAGATACTCAACAAAATTGTGAGCACGATCAATAAATAGCAAAAGAAAACGTTATGAAAAATATTCGCGAGGAAATATTCGCCAAGGCAAAAATAATTCTTGTCAAAATTGGCTCCGCGGTACTTACCGGTACTGACGGCCTTGATTTAAAGATCATTAATTCCCTGGTGCGAGAGATGACCGCGCTTATTGATAAAGGATGCACAATTGTACTGGTCAGTTCCGGCGCTATTGTTTCCGGAAAACATCGGTTAAATATTACCGGATCGCTGAAAAGCATCCGCGAAAAACAGGCCGCGGCCGCCATCGGACAGGGAAGATTGATGCGTGTTTATTCCAAATCTTTCGAGAAACGTGGGCATTATGTAGCGCAAATACTTCTTACTCTTTCCGATCTTTCTGACCGTCAGAGATATTTAAACATCAGAAACACTCTTTCCACTTTAATGGAGTGGGGGGTAACTCCCATCATCAACGAAAATGATTCTGTTGCCGTCGATGAAATAAAATTCGGCGATAATGATACCCTTGCCGCGATGATTGCCAATATGGTTGAAGCCGATCTGTTTATTAACCTGACCAGCACTGAAGGCTTATATGACTGCAATCCTTCCAGCGGCAAAAAAGCCAAGCTTATTTCTTTGGTGCGCGAATTCACTGATGAAATTGAATGCGCCGCGACAAACGAAACCAGCGCTGTCGGCGTGGGCGGAATGAAAAGCAAAGTCCTCGCGGCAAAAAGCGTTACCGCGATGGGCATTCCCTGCATAATCGTCCCCGGTAAAAAACAGCGTATCTTATCCACTATTTTTTCCGGCAAGGAAATCGGCACATTATTTTTGCCCACCGCCCAAAAGCTAAACAGCAAAAAATACTGGATTGCCTTTACTCTGCGGGCGCGCGGCAAATTAGTGATTGACGACGGAGCCAAAAGCGCGCTTTGCGAAAAAGGAAAAAGCTTACTTCCTTCCGGCGTAACCGGCGTGGAAGGAGATTTTAACCTGGGCGACGCGGTAAGCTGTGTAGATAGCGGCGGGGTGACTTTGGCCAAAGGCCTGGTCAATTATAATTCCGATGAAATCCGCAAAATCAAGGGTTTAAAAACATCTCAGATAAGCCAGGTCTTGGGGCATAAGGATTATGATGAAATAATTCATCGCGATAACCTGGCAATTGTCTACGCAGGCAAGAAAATTAAAGGTTAAAAGACAAACCTTTTTCGTATAAACAATATTCTTTAATTGCTTTTCAGACAATAATGATTTAAAAATATACTAATATCAAAACAAACAAGGAGGGCGTATGGTTTCTTTTCTAATACTTTTAGCGGTGATCGCCGCGGTGGTTTTCTTTTTTGTCAGCATTTATAATAAATTGATTCAGCTGAGAAATTACTATAAAAACGCGTATGCCCAGATTGACGTTCAGCTCAAGCGCCGCTATGACCTTATTCCCAACCTTGTGGAAAGCGCCAAGGGCTACCTAAAACACGAACGCGAAACGTTAAACGAAGTAATCAAAGCGCGCAACATCGCGTTTGACGCGAGCAAGCTTGCCGCAGCCAATCCGGGCGACGCCAAAGCAATGACCGGGTTGATGCAGGCCGAAGGAGCTTTAGGCAGCATTATGAGCAAGCTTCTGGCCGTTGTTGAATCCTATCCGGATCTGAAAGCCAATCAGACGATAAACAGGCTTATGGAAGAACTGACTTCCACGGAAAATAAGATAGGTTTCGCTCGTCAGGCATATAATGATTTTGTCGCCGAATATAATATCCAGCGCGAAAAATTTCCCAATAACGTAGTTGCCGGATTATTTAGCTTCACGCCAGCGGAATTGCTGCAGTCCACAGAAAACGCGCAGGAAAGAGTAGCCCCCAAGGTATCTTTTAGCTGATAGACGCATGACGACTTATTCGCGATAATAAATGGCTGATAATCATCCTCCTAATTTTTTTTTCAGACAGGACCAGGCCCGTAAAAATATCCGCAAACTTGTCGGAATATTTATACTGGCGGTTACTATGATTATCGCCTTTATCTATTTTGCCCTTCAGCTGATTTACTATATATATCTCTTAACCAGCATTTCTCCCACCAACCGTGCTGTGGCGGATTATTATTCTCAAAAAGTGAATGCTTTTTCTTTTTGGGATCCCTCGCTGTTTTTTTTGATCGCGGGATTAGTAACTCTTTTTATCGCTGTTGCCAGTTACATAAAAATGTATCAATTGGAAAAAGGTGGCGGCACTATCGCGGAGATGCTTGGTGGAAGGCTTGTTCCTCAGGGAAGCGCTGACCCGCTGGAACGGAGATATTTAAATGTGGTAGAAGAAATGGCTATCGCTTCCGGCGCGTCTGTCCCCTTGGCTTATATCATGGAAAATGAAAAAGGAATAAACGCTTTTGCCGCCGGCTTAACGATGCATGATTCGGCAATAGCTGTAACGCGTGGAGCGCTTGAGCATCTTACGCGTGATGAGCTGCAAGGTGTTGTGGCGCACGAATTCAGCCATATTTTGAACGGCGATTCCCGGCTTAATACTCAACTTATCGCCATCCTCTACGGCATACTGATATTAGGTATTATCGGCGGAGAAATCATTGACCACCACAGATTAACAAAAACAAGCATCTTTGTTTTTTCAGCGGGCATAGTACTCGCGATAGTCGGCTACACCGGGTCCTTTATGGGACGCATCATTCAGTGCGCTGTTTCCCGGCAGAAAGAATTATTAGCAGATGCCTCCGCTGTGCAATTTACTCGTAATTCCAGTGGTTTAGCGAATGCGCTTAAAAAAATCGGCGGCTATACTTTGGGTTCCCTTATTAACTCATCGACTTCAAAACAGGCGTCTCACTTGTTTATTTCTGAAAGCAGCATCGATTTTTTATTTCCCAAATTACTGGCCACGCATCCGCCTCTCTCGCAGAGAATACAACTGCTTGACCCTCAGTTTGACGGGAAATATCCAAAAACGGATGCTACTCCCTCCAAATTCGCTTCCAAATACATCGCCGAATACAAAGCGTACAAGCAGGGAACCGGCTCATATTCCGATTTTCTGATAGACGCGCGGCCGGAGCATGTCACTAATTTTGTCGGAAGTTTTTCCGACGCGCACATAGGCCAAAGCAGAAACATTCTCACGCTTATTCCGGACAAACTAAAACAGGAATTGAACGTTTCGCAAAGCGCTGCCTGTTTAATATACGCTTTGCTTATCGGGTGTGAACGCGATTACCGCGATGCTAAGTTTGATATTATGCGCAAGTCTTTAGTGCCGGAAAATATAATAGAAGAAGTGGCGGTCATTTGCGACAAACTTTCCGAGCTCGGTCAGGATATCCGCCTTCCTCTTGTGGAACTTGCTGTCCCTTCTCTTCTTGCGCTCACCAGTGCCGCTAAAAGAAAATTTTTAATGATTATAGAATTACTGATTCAAGCCGATCATAAATTCACTCTTTTTGAATTTACCGTTGAGTGGATGATTAACAAACTTCTGACCGAAAAGGAAAACATATCCGGTAAAATATCTTTCTTCTCTTACGCGCAGGTAGCTTCTGAAATATATATTCTTTTAAACGCGCTGGCCTGGGCCGGAAACACCGGCGATTGCGAAAGCGCAAAAAAGGCTTTTGAAGCCGCCGTGGCAAAATTTCCTGAAATATCAAATACGGATCACGATTTTCTGAAGGAAGATGATATTTCTTATAAAAACGTCGGACAAAGCCTCAATCAGCTTTCACGATCATCCTTTAAAATAAAAGAAGCGGTAATTAACGCGTGCGCTTATTGCGCATTTTATGACAAGACGGTAACGGTTTCTGAAGCAGACCTTTTACGCGTTGTTTCCCTTGCTTTAGGATGCCCCTTGCCGCCTTTTCTTCCTTAAACAAAAAAAGCGAATAGGATTAAAAATATATAAATTAACCGTTAAAGGAAAAATCACAATTTATGCCTGATTATCAAAATATATTTTTGGAACTACTGGAAAATCTTGAACTGGATATTTCAAATCTCTACAAACTGTTCGCCGAAAAATTTCCCGCGCACAAACAGCTATGGGATGAATTAAGCGACGATGAAGTTCAGCACGCGAGTTACATAAAGAAGCTGGCTTCTTTTTTTCAGCAGGGTCTAGTTTCTCTCGATGAAAAGACAACGAAAACTTTTACAATAAAGACAGTAAGAGACGCTGTAAAATTAACTTATCAACAGACACAGGAAAATAAATTAACTCCGATCAACGCATTGGCTTATAGCTTAAGCTTGGAAGATTCCATTTTGGAAAAGAAATTCTACGATTATTTTACCACGCGTGATCAGAATGTCGCTTTTGTAATCAATAAAATAAAACGGGAAACAAGTCAGCATTATCAAAAAGTGAAAGATGCCCTCGAAGAAGCAAAGAAGTCCCGATAATTATTGAATTAATTCCAATATTTACAATTCCGTGCCTTTTATCTTCTGAAATCGCGGCCGCCCTGCGCGCTTCCTGCTCCCCTCTGCGCGGCGGGAGAAGGCTGCTGATTACCGCGTCCATTATTTTGCACGGTTCTATCGCTGCCGTTGCTTCCCGCACTGGATTTCGCGCTTTGATTAATCCCGCCTTTTAAACCGTTTTCTTGTGTTGCTGTTCTGCCACTTTTAATAACACGCCGCTCCTGAGGCTGCACAGGCTGAACTTGTTTCTTATTGGCAGACGGCGTCTGAGATCCTACACGTTTCGTTTGTGGTTTAACAACGGGTTGCGTCTGTTGATTCACAGACTGAGTACGCGGCTTTACTGCGGGCTGCGTCTGCGGCTTCATCGAAGGTTGAGCCTGCGGCCTTGGAGGCTGAACTTGTGGCTTTACCGCCGGTCGTGTATTGTCCCTTTTTATTCGCGGCGTCTTTATTGTATCAGAACTTCTTTTAGGCTCTGATTGTGATGGCTGACCACTTGGGCGATAAAGGGGGTATTCCTGCCTGCGGCGCTCGTGTATTGTTCTTTTCTGATCATTCGCCTTCCAATAAACATGTTGCTGAGGCTTGTGATAAGTATTGTAGTGCCGGTTAAATCTTTTGGTTCTGTCCATATCCCTTATGATGATATGGCGGGCGTGCCAGTCAAAATGCGACCAGCCGATAACACCAAATCCTAAAAATATTCTGGGAGAAAAAACTATTCTTGGGCCGGCAACTATCACGCCAGGGTAGAAAATGCGGAAAGGAATAAAAGCCGGATACCACCACGGACCGTAAACCACCAGCGGATCATAAACAGGAACATACATATAACTGTAATAAGCGGGTTCAATGCGGATAATTCTCTCTTCCACAATCACTCTTTGTTCGTCTGTTGTCTCGAGATTACCCTGAGCGGCGGCTCTGGCGCGTAAATCCTGGACTGTATCCATGACATCATGCTGCTGATAAACAAAAGCGTCGCCCAGTTTTGCCGTCCAGGTCAGGTTTTCCGCCATCATGTTTATAACTTTCGGGTAATAACAAAGCGAAAGGATACTCACATCCCAGTCTTTTTCCTGCAGAGCTTGATCTAATTGTTCATCGGAAAGATTTGGGTTTCTCGACAACCACCTGTCCGCTTCCGCAACCTCATAAGGATAAGAAGCGGCAATTAAAACTTGCGAAAGTAACGCGTCAGGATAAAGAGCGATCGGCGCGAGAATTTGCGCTAATTCCTCATTGCTAAAATCTTGAGATTGCTGTTCATAACGATTCTGGAATTGCGCCTTTGCTGATACAGGCAATATAAATAATGCTACAAGAATAAAAGTAAGCACCCTTTTAACATTTTTCATAATTAATTCTCCTTTTCTTTCTATCAATAAAATTTCGTCGATTGTTAATTTCATCAAGAGGCCTGGCTTCTTTTTTGACCTCTCTGCCTGATGAAATTGCAAAGCGCATGCCATTACTGTTTATATTTGTATATTACTGTAATCACTGGATAATCTGGTGTGATAAATATTTTTTGTTCTTCTTATCGCAAAGCTCTTGTATAGAATATATCCGGCGCTAATGGCTTAATGGATATTTTTTACCCAATACAATCTAGTCTTTCCGTGAGCTGGTAAAAATCTATGCTCTGCGAAATCCTGCGCCGACGCGCTCTCGAGAATTTATTTTTACGCCTTCACTTTTAAGCATTTTCTTCTTCATTTCCAGACCACCGCCAAAACCGCCCAAAGTTCCATCTGCCCGAATCACACGATGACATGGAATCACAATAGGAAAAGGATTGTTTGCCATTACTGTGCCCACCGCTCTGGCCGCGCCCGGTTTACCAACTTTTTCTGCCAGCCCAGAATACGTTGCCACTTTGCCGCGCGGAATCCGGCAGGCCTGCTGTAAAACTTGTCTTTGAAAAGGCTTTAGTTTTTCCATATCCATCATAGACAAAATTACTTTTCTTTTTTTACCTTTGTACAATTCGGCAATCAGCCTATCCGCGCCATTTTTGATTCTACATTCAGGCTGCTTAATTGCCGGGAACTCACCTCTTATACGAGACAATAATTTTCTTTTCGAAGCAGGCAGATATATTTTTCTGATTTGCTGTTTCTTACCTTTGTAATCCCACACAAGACCAATATTCTCTTTTCCCGCTTTTATCATCTGATAGTACATTTCTCGTCTCCTGTCTTTACCCTTCAGGCTTCAGCCTGATTAATTACAAATGTTCTATTAATATTTTTATTCCAATGACAATCAAAACCAATCCCCCGAATATACTTACTTTTTTGCCGAATATTTTTGTCAGTGCCTTGCCGAATATCATGCCCGCCGCGGTCATGACAAAACAGACGACGCCGATAATTATCGCGGGAAACATTATCGGATTCTTAAGCACGGAAAAGCTGAAACCGACCGCCAGCGAATCGATGCTGGTCGCGACAGAAAGCAGCAGCAATTGAAAACCTTTCGTCTGATCCTTCGTTTTTGTTGTTTCTTCCTTTTCTAATCCCTCCCAAATCATTTTGCCGCCGATTAAAACCAAAAGACCAAAGGCAACCCAATGATCAAAGGCTTCGATAATTCCGACTACTGTCGAACCGGCAAGCCAGCCGAGCACTGCCATCATGAATTGGAAAAATCCGAAGGCACAGGAAAGACGCAAAGCAGGCGGCCACCACTGTTTTTGATGATTGGCGGCTCCGATCCCGATGGCTACCGAGAAAGCATCAATACCTAAAGCTACCGCTATAAATAAAATAGTTGTTAACGTCATAAATTTTTACTTATTTAAGATTAAAATCATCTTGTCATATCCGACTTGTTACTGCATCCATAATTTCCATATCAGCTTCCGGAATGACAGAAACTCATTTGTTTGCTAATTCTTTATATATCTTTTGGGCCAGCTTTCTACTGATACCCGGCACATCTTGTAAATCTTCCAATGAAGCATCCTTTACCTTTTTAACCGAACCAAAATGTTTGAGCAGCGCCGTTTTGCGCTTACTGCCGATATCTGATATTTCATCAAGCGCCGATTTTAAATCGCTCTTTTGTTTTAACTGGCGATGATAACGTAGAGCGAAACGATGCGCCTCGTCGCGAACCCTCTGTAAGAGAGCGAGAACCGAGGGAAAAGATGTAAGGAATATCGGGTCTTTACGCCCGGGCAAATAAACGCGGTCTTCGGTTTTAGCCAATTTCTTCTTTACCAACCCCTTGGTACTGATAAAAGCGCGTTCCTCTTTTGCTAAACCTATCGTGTCAATTTTGACTTTTAAATCCCTGCAAACAGAAAGAGCAATGTTGAGTTGTCCTTTCCCTCCATCAACTATCAACAAATCAGGCGGCGCGTCTTTACCTTTAAAGCGGCGGGATAGCACCTCATGCATCATGCCGTAATCGTCCGGATCATTCAGTGTTTTTATACGGTAACGCCGATAACTCGTTTTATTCGGTTCACCATCCTGAAATGCAACCATAGAGCCAACGGCGTGTTTACCATCGATATTCGAGATATCATAACATTCAATACGGCGCGGTAATTTAGACAGCGACAATTTTTCTTTAAGAATTTCCAGTCTCATCATTTTGTTTTCTTCTTTTTTATTCGCGGCCTCCCATAAACTTCGGGCATTGTCGTTTGCCATATCCAAAAGAGCGTTTTTAGCCCCGCGCGAAGGAACAATAAGCATTACTTTCTTTCCTTTTTTTTCAGAAAGCCACTGCGCGATTAAATTTTCGTCCGGGAAATGGGCAGGTATAATGATTTCGTCCGGGATATCGGATTCGCCATGATAGTATTGCGTTAAACATGAAGAAATAACCTCATCAATATTTGTTTTCAATTTAATCGGCGTAAAAGATTTGCTTCCCAAAAGCTTGCCGCCGCGTATGAATAAAATGCACAGCTGATAATTATTATCCTGCGCGTAATACCCCACTATATCCTGATCAATTTTTATCCCGTAATCAACATTCTGCTTTTCCAGAGAGTGTTCCAGCGCGCCGATGCGGTCACGCAGACGCGCCGCTTCTTCATAATTAAGTTCATTTGACGCGTTATCCATTTGCTTTTTCAGGTCTGATATCAGCTCGCGGCTTCGCCCTTTTAGGAATAACACAGCGCTTTCGGTAAGTTTTCGGTAATCTTCTTTACCAACCATGCCACCGCAGGGCGCGAGGCATCTGCCGATTTGATATTCCAGGCAGGGCCTCGCCCGCAGTTTGAAATCACGGTTATGGCACGAACGCAGCGGAAATACCTGCTGCACAAAACGCAGAGTTTCTTTGGCGGCAAGCCCGGATGGATACGGGCCAAAGTAAAGAGCGGCATTATTCAACCGCTTACGCGATAATTGCAGACGCGGATATTTTTCCGTGGGATCTAAAGACAAATGATAATATGTTTTATCGTCGCGCAATACTACATTATAGCGTGGGCGGTGTTTTTTGATGAGATTGTTTTCCAGAATTAGCGCTTCTTTTTCAGTGGCGGTAGTAATAAATTCAATATCAGAAACACGCGCCATTAAAAACGGCGCCATAGGCCGCGTGTCTTTTCCGGTAAAATATGTGTTAATACGGCTTCTAAGATTATTCGCCTTGCCAACGTAAATAATCTTGCCCGGCGCGTCTTTCATCAGATACACGCCGGGACTACGCGGAGCGGAAGGTATTCTTTTATTTGATGATTTTTTTTCCGGCATAGACCTGCCTAGATTTTAAATTTGAATATTTATAATTGATTTACCGAAATTCTTCAATGCTCATAATTAATATGCTGCGAACAAGTTTTAGTCTATTTTTGGTTATTAGCGGTTTTTTCTCTAAAAATGCGTTTTTTCTTCCATCTGCCTCCTTTATAGTAAAGCAAATTTAAACCGACTGCCAGCGCGCTGCTGAAAAGCATGGCCATCCAAATACCTTCATGTTTAAAATCAAGAGGCCCAGCAAGCAAGTAAGCAAGGGGAACGCGAATTACTATCAGGGCGATAAAAGAAAGCACCATCAGGGCTACGGTGTCACCCGCGCTGCGCAGCACTCCCTGAATAACAAAGATAAAAGCAAAACAGGGAAATATATACGCCATCCACTTATAATATCCGCCGACAAAATTAAGCACATTAGCGTGCTGGGCGGATTCTTTGAGAAAAATAGCTCCAATCTGATTGGAAAATATTGCCAGCGCCAAAGTGCAAACAAGCGAAATGGCCAAAGCGAAAAATATCGCCATCCGCAATGTTTCAAAAACACGTTCTATTTTTTGAGCGCCCAGATTCTGACCAGCGATAGAAGTAGCCGCAATGCCAATGGACATAACCGGAATAGTTGCCAGCATATCAACCTGCATACCTATGCCGAAGGCCGCCGTAACATCCGTACCAAAACTATTTACCAAAGAAAGAATAAATATTCCGGAGAGTGAAACCACAAGCATCTGCAAAGAAGCCGGCACACCGATTACAAAAACCTCGCGAATTATATGCCAGTCAAAACTGTAATCCCAGCCATGCATATTAATGTAAGGATTATGCCGCAAAAGATAAATGTAGCCGATGATGCCTGTCAATAACGCCGCCAGCGCTGTTCCTATTGCCGCGCCCGAAACGCCCAGCGGCGGCACCGGGCCAAAGCCCATGATAAAAAGCGGAACTAAAGTAACATTAAAAACCGTGAGCATGATGAGAATTTTTACCACAGTTATGGCGTCTCCCAGGCCGCGCAGCATGGCGGTCATCCAATTAACAAAAAACTGAAAAACCAGCGTGGCGATCATAATTGTCAGATAAGACAAAGCCATATCATGAATTTCGTCCGGCACATTAACCCATTCCATCAACTGGTGACGGAAAAGCAAAGCGATCGCAGATATAGTCAGACAGAATATTATGGAAGCAAAAAAAGAATTGGACAATATTTTCTTCAGCAAAGCCGTGTCCTTGCGCCCGAACGCCTGCGCGATAAGAACATTGGTCGCCATTGCCAGGCCGATAAGAAATGGGGGCATCAGCATGATGATCGGCACGGTGGCGGAAATCGCGGCCACCGCCGTATGCCCCATAAGATGTCCTACCCAGATCATATTGATAATACCGTAAACAGATAAAAGCAGGTGGCCGAACATCAGCGGCGTGCTGAAATTAATTACATGTTTGGCAATATTGCCGTCGGTAAAATCTTGCATAATCAAATTTTTGTTCAGGGAACATCGGCGATGAGAAATATCAAAGACGGGCTCTGATTAATATATTCTCTTCGTTAAAACGTTCTTTTAAACATGTATCCTTCCCAGCCAATATAGGTAAAATAGCTAAAAATGTCAAATAGATATAAAATAATATTGTTTTTATTTATGCGGTTTTTACCATCTTGTTTGATTAAAATTAGTATTACCCTGTTTTTTAAAACAGTGCTAGGATTACTATCCGAAATTAAGGGAGCATGCAAAAAGGAGGTGATCACAAGGCTTTTAAATTAAGATAGAAAATATCAGGCTCATGTAGTTTTTTAATCACTAATACCTATCAAAACACAGAACAGGAGAATGGTTATGAAAAAGGCAACCATAAACAAGACGGCCATAATTAGTTTCTCATGTTTTATCACCATCATTTTTTTGTTGGGTGGAATTAAAAATATCAACGCCCAGCCCAACATCACGGCAAGATTAAACGCGACTCCGGCATCTTATTTTGCTGATTGTCCGGCAAAAATTAACTTCCAAGGATCTATCACCGTCAGAAATATCACCAGGCCGCCCCTTAAAGTTCAGTATAAATTTATTCGCAGCGATGGCGCGAACGCACCCATACAGACGCTGACCTTTAACAGAGATGGCTCGCAGCCCGTTAATACTACCTGGACGTTAGGAGGCCCAGGTTTACCAAGTTATTCCGGCTGGCAGGCCATTAGTATTATCTATCCTCAAAATGTGGAATCGAACAAGGCGAACTTCAGCATCCAGTGCCGCGGCGCCGCGCAAAATAAGCCGGATCTGATTATCCGCTCTTTCGGTCTCAAAGAATGGGGAAAATGCGAACCCAATAATGTTATCTTCACTTTTCAAGTCACTGTCGGAAATATCGGCACGGCGGCTTCGCCGGCGATTCCCGGTAAAGCTCTTGTGCAGGCAATAGATCAGCACGGCAACGGCTGGGGAAATGGAGTAACGCTGCCGGCTATTCCACCCGGCGGAAGCCATACGGTCAATATTCCCGTTTATTATTTAAAAAGTGATCCAGATCACATCACCGGCGCCGCGCCTCATCCTTTTAAGGCGATAGCCGATCCTTTGAACCTGATTGACGAGTTGCGAGAGGATAACAATGATTCGTCAGGTGTAATAAATGTTGATCCGAAAAGTTTATGCATGCAGACGGAAAGACCACCATTACGTCCAATACCTATACCGCGTCCCCTGCCCCGGACGGAGGCGCAACCTCAGGCACAGCCACAACTTCAGCCGCAGCCCCTACCACAACCTATGCCCCGGCCAATGCCACAGGCTGACGTCAGGGAAGACTGCATTTCTTTTAATCCCGCGACAACTGAGGGAAAATTCATCAATGGCGATTGGAAGATAGTTGACGGCAGCCACTGGATGTTCAGCTTCGGCAACAAAAAAGAAGAAACGAATAAAGCGACGAAAATAATAAAACACTACCGCATGAACCAGTCATGCTTTGTCGGCCGTCCGGACCCGTCATTCCAGTATATGCTGGTCAGCGGAAACGCGCCCAGCGGCAGTTTCCCCGGTGAAGACTGTATTCAATTTAATCCTTCTTCGGCCGAAGTGAAATATCTAAACGGCGACTGGAAAATAGTTGACGGCAGTCACTGGATGTTCAGCTTCGGCAGCAATGAATCAGAAGCGCGTCAGTCACTGGAGATTATCAAGACGTATGGCTTTAACCATACGTGCTATGTGGGCAGGCCAGGCCCGAGCTTTAAATATCTGCGCCGGTAATCAACCATCTTTATTTGATGATTTAGTTGACGCGGAATTTCAGGTTAAAAATGAGGGGCACTTTCCCGGATTAAAAGCGGGATAGTGCCCCTCATCAATTAAAGTTCTATTATACTGAGCCTATTTTTTAGTAACGCGCACCGGTAACGCCCGATAGTTTTTCGTGAGCGTGTTTTTAACCATGAACATTGCGCCGCCGTCAGGACCAAAATACATACTGGCGGCTTCATCAGAACCAAATGTGTTTGATCCCCACGTGAAAACGCAGGAAAGACTAATCAGTTTTGTTACATGAGCATCTTCTCCGCAGGCAGTTTTATAAGGTTGAGACGCGCCGGCTATTGCCTCCAACTCATCCTGGGTAGGCATACGCCAATCTGAATAACCTCCCCCATCATAACTCGCGCAATATTTTTTCGCGTTTGTCCAGTTGATGTCACTCCCATTATCCTTTGCCGCCCACATTAACCCGTTTCTTGTGTCTAACACCGTGCCATTGTCATAGGCAATGTAAGGACCGTCCTTGGCAATCTCTTTTGCCGGAATAGTGGCTTGGGCCGTATCACCGCCCGCAGTATCTACCTTCGCCGACTCTTCTTTTTTGCATCCAACCACTGTAAAAGAAACAACAAAAAGCAATACAAAAACTACAGATAATAATTTTCTCATTTGTACCCCTCCCTAAATTGATTAGTCAAAATGGGTTATTATACGTTTTTTCCTTCTATCAAACCTATCAGAATTAATTACCTAACATAACTCTGATAAGACTCAATATATCCTTATATGAACAATAAAACGGCAAGCTTCGTGTGTCAATAAAATATTAAACGCTATGGTTGAGGTGTGATTTTAATATTTAACGTCAGATTTAAAGATTTAACCTTTATGATCAATCCGCAAAGCTCGGCATCTCAGCAGCCGCACGGTTAACTAATTAGGTTTCCCCTAATTATTCATAAATTTGATAGCTTTGAACAACACTCTTCACACATCTATTATTGACGTTGCCTTAACTAAAAAATAGGATTGACTGTGCGAAAGGGTGAGAATATAATCCACACATCTTACATATAACTGCGAAATTTCCTATTCCTTCTGATGTTTTGGCTCCGGGCACGATGAAAAAGACGGTTACGATTACAAGTAATGAGAGTTTAGAGCACCTCTTTTTCTAAATAACAAAGTTTGGTTTGTTCAACATCTCGGCATTAGGAGGCAAGCGATGAGATCATTTGCAGTAAATCAATGCATATTGTTAAAAAACAACCGTCTGATCAATTTATTTTTTCTAACCTTGATTTTTATTTTTCTTTTGCCGCCATGTGTCGGGATAAGTTCCGACCCTAACAGCCCCATAAACGAAAACTCTCGTACAGTGTTGGCCGGTGGTAACAATGCCGTTAAGGGCAGCACCGGACCAACCATGATAATGCGTTATAGTAAAGAAAAATCAGTAAAAAACCCTATAGCTTCTTTTGCGTATTTTGTTCCGCTGATAGCTCCGACACTTGTCGATAATATATCAAGCGTAAATAATAAGCAGCAGGTAGCAATCGTCTCATACAAGATAACGTCAGATGTAAAATCTTTTCATGTGTCCTGCGAATTTGAAATATTGGGATACGGTTTTCATATGAACACATTTGATCCCGCGGGGATGATTGCGGCACAGACTGGTGTATTTAAAAAAGGACAGGCAATGACCAATATGCTTGATTACATCAAGTTTGACGGAAATGGTTTCGGCATTATTGAGGTCAAAGGAGCAATAAACGGTTCAGCCAAAGTGGTTACAGGGGTGAATGTTAAGTTCAATGCCAGAGGTGGTAAAAGCCCTGTAACCATCGGCCTTTACGATATCGAGCCAAAAGATGGAGAATATAAATACGAGAACAGATCCAATCAGCTGGTTGCCCGGGTTAATACGCTATCATTCAAAAAAACAGAAAATGCTAATCCGCGCATGGGAATAAAAGTGGCGTCTATCAGCAATAAAGCGGAGTCGGGGGGTTTCTTAAGCTCACTTAAGGGGAAGATAGCCAATCTTCTAATAAAACCCCCTAAGGTAGATAAGTTAGGCAATACGACGATGCTTGAATTTGGATACGCGTTACTTCAAAAAAATACGGCCTTCACTTTTCCCTTAGCTAAAAATATCAAGGAAAGCAGAGTAGTGAAATAGATCATACACAAAAATAAGATATGGTCTTGACAAGCTTTTGGGTGGGAGCGCGAACATCATCGGCCATCCCTTCCCACGTTGCCTCCCTTACAAAGCGATTGCATAACCAATTGAGACTTCCTGCATCTTGTAACAAAGGTCTCCTCTTGACAGACAAAACCACGTTCCATATACTCCCTCATAATTTGATGGAGTTATCATTAAAAAATGCTCGGAAGAATTTTAACAACGTACATACTTGTTGTCATAGGAATAACTTTCCCTTTTTTTTTCGCCGGCGCGGTCATAATTTGGCTCGCAACTATCGCTTTTGACAAACACCTCAAGCTTTTGCATTACTATACCTGCTTTTGGGCATCTTTCTATACATGGATAATGCCAACCTGGTTTATAAAAATTGAGGGGAGGAATAAATGCAAAAATAATACAACCTACATGATAGTCTCCAACCATCAATCACAACTGGACATACTGGTGCATTTCCGGCTCTTTTTATATTACAAAATCGTTTCCAAGGCCGAGATGTTCCGTGTGCCGTTTATGGGCTGGAATATGTATCTCAACCGCTATATAAAACTTGTTCGCGGTGATAAAAATGCCACCAGGAAGATGATGACCGACAGCGAAAAAACGCTGGCGGCAGGAGAGTCTGTGTTTATGTATCCGGAAGGAACACGCTCTCACGACAATGAGATCAAAGATTTTAAGCCGGGAGCTTTTCTTCTTGCCAAACAGGTCAAGGTACCTATACTGCCGATAGTATTAAACGGCACCGGATCGGCGCTGCCGAAATGGAAAATGAATACCGAAGGCATTCACCGAATAATTGTGCGCGTCCTTGATGAAATCCCCTATGAACAATTCGCCAATCTTTCAGCTGAAGAAACCGCTGATATGGTCCGCCAAACCATGATTGGCGAACTTG
>DHGA01000108.1 GCA_002402545.1 Syntrophaceae bacterium UBA4810 | reverse complement strand
ACTTTGCTGTGATGATGGACTCGAAGGTGGTTCCTCGGTTATCTTTGAAACTTCTAGCGGCGGAACCTTTTGTTCTGATATATTTTGTTTGGCACGTTTAACCGAAGGTAAGGTCATAGTGCAGTGCCAGCATTTTATTGCATCATCTCGAAGCTCTCCATCACAGAATGGGCATACTTTCATAGCTGTTCCTTAAATACAAAACCCTGCGCTCTTTTAAAAAACTTAGTTTTCCCAGATGCGTTGAACATCATTATAGCACATTATTTTTTTAAAAAAAGGAAGAAAACAGAGCATCATTTATTACGGATTGAAATATTGCGTGAATTGGAAAAAACATAAAAACAACATTACACGAAGCTAGCTTCACAGATAGTTTTTTTACAATCAGGATCGAAGTACCCCGAAAGGCATCTACGACGACGTGGTACGTGTACCTTATATAATTTTCCCGATCCATAAGTACCTTTGCCTAACGATAACTGCCGCTTTAATATTTTTGTAACAAATAAGGTGGTTTTGATTATTCTGTAGGCTAGTCTAGAAAAATTAGAATCGTCCCGATTATTTTCCTGGTGGTTTAGGGATGGTTTGACGAAATCCAAACCACCATTTTTCATCACTCATTTAATCTCCTATTTAAAATAATTGATGCGAGGGAAAGGACTCGAACCTTTCTGCGTTTCTCCTGGAATAGGTAAGTACCGCAGCAAATGCCAATCTCTCGTTTGGATTGAAAGTGTCCCACCATGGCCTCGCAGAAACGCCACTCCGCACCAAACGCATGAATTTACGATTGAATTGTTCATAATGCTCTCCTTAATGATGTTAATCATTGCGAAGGCCCAAACTCCCAACCCAAACAAGACCTCAACATGCACTTTGATATTTACCTTCAACTCCAAGCCTTTATATCCTTAACCAGGAAGGATTGTTTAACAATTGTTTAATTGTAATGTAGCATAAAATTAGAAAAATGAAAAACAACATTATGAGAAGTTAGATTCACAGACAAGCACCCGCAGCCAGCATATGCTTTATTAGGTTTTCATTCTTCACATTTTCCTGGATGGCTTTCAGTGCCGTTTAACTATCCATTAGTTCCTCTGTTAAATGAGGTGGTTTTGATTATTCTGTAACTAATCTAATTGTCAAGAGTAAAGAAGCAACTCCTATTCGTAGTTCATACTAATTAAGATAAAACAGATATTATATTATCAATAGTCACAAATAAAATATCAGGGAAACGACTTGCTACATACTGCATGGGTACAGGTTCACTGAAGCAAACGACACCACGTATATTAATTTTTTTGCCATTGTATCCGATCGTTTTAGCGATATCTGTGCATCTATTCTTCATGATATTGCATCGATCCAGATGTTTTAAAAGGTCGTCACGTTCGCCGTTGGGTAATATTTGGCCGCTGAACCGATTCAATTGCTCGGCAATTTCATTGGGTGTTTTTGCCATCTTTAAGTCTTTGCATTCGATGGCAAAAACAATATTATCACTAGGTTTCCAAGCAAAGACATCCACATCACCATAATCTTGGTCTAATTTGTTGTTTATTAAGGCCGTGACTTTTTGATCAAGCAATGCTTTGTATCCTAAATTTTTAATTTTTTCATAGACTACCTGTTCAAAGGCATGTCCCTTGCGCATAGTTTCTTTATTAATCCATTCTTTCATAGATATTGATTTGCATTTTGTAGCCTCAATTTCAGCTTCATAATATCTCCTCGTGGTATACACAATGCCTTGACCAAACAATCCTGGAGAGATGACATAACGTGGACTTGTACCTTCTTCAATGCAAACAAGAGGTCTCCTAATCAAAGAGAGTTGTCGACCAAATCGCCACGGATACCAATCAACTGATTCAAAGCCCTTGGGTGTATTGTTCCAAGATTTACGAGGCCAAAGAGAAAATTCAGCCAAAATTATCTTGGCATTTTCTGATGATGTGAGTCCTGTTTTCACGCACGCAGCTAATATTTCCACCTTGGATGCAACAAATACACAGGATTTTCTCTCGAATGCAAGGTTTTCGAGTGATTCTCTAAAACCCCTTAGTGTATCAAATGAGAAACCAAATTCTTCTTCAAAAGCCTCTAGGAAAAAATCTTTAAATATTCCTTTGACGGTCAGTACGGGCTCAAATTCCTTATAATGTTTTTCATAATTTTCAGATTCATAATCTAGGCTAGCTGATTCATACTGCATTGTGAATGGTGTCACTACATCGTTTCTAAATCCAACATGAGTTAATACATCGCCACATGGTGCGATTTTTATTTCTGGTTCCATTACACTTTTCTTAATTGCATCTGAACAGCCACCAAGATGAAACATCATCATAACATCTGACATTAAAGGTGTTAAATCAAGTTTACCAACTTCTTTACCACCTTTAAGAGGACATTCTGAAATGGCCATTTCGCTTATAAGTCGTAATGCAATTTTTGCAGCATTGCAACGTGCTATATGCTTCATGGCAACCATTCGAGTGGCATCTTTGTTACTCCTAAGCGCCATGACCGCACGAATTGTTCTTTGCCATATTTCTCTTTCGGCTTCTATACCCTCAATATGCCATAAAGCTCTTTTTATAAAGTTTTCACGGTCCAAGTTTTGCAGTTTGATCTTCATTTTTTTCCAAATAACGTCGACAACATCATTCAGAAATCTGACACTCTCATTAGATGTTACAATACTATCGCCATCAGATTTGTTATGAACCAACCAACCAAGGCCTAACTTGGAACGTGCCACATCGGCATCGTCAATAAAGAGTTTTTTGGGTTTGTCATAATGTTGTATTAATTCACTAAAATGTACTGCTTCAAAAAAATGAACGTAACGAGCATTATCATCGGGTACAATTTTCTGAATTAAGTCATCAATTTCTTTTTCATCCGTAGATTTTCCAGCAAGTTCGAGCACGCCCGCTGTAATTGCTGATAGCAGGATTCGCTCGGCAATGTTTTTGGGGTTGCGAAAACCCGCAAAGAATGGATCGCTGATGGTAACTCGAATAGCATTCGTATTCTTATCACTTGAGACTGAGATACTAGACCATAGTACACTTTCTGCAACAGGTTCTTCCTGCTCACTGTGGGCGTTGTTGAAATCGAGGATAATCAGAACAACATTATTTTGTAATTTCTGGCAGTGATTCTCAAAAACCGGTACTGCAAGCTCAAACCAGTTAATGATGGCATCCCAAATACGATATACTACGTCGCGCGATAGATCCGTCTTTTCATTATCGACTAACAACCACCATATGTATTTTTCTCCTTTCCAGGAACCCATGAGGCTTCCCGCGCGTACTTCTTCGATCGCTGCATATTGCTCTTTATTGGACTCATCGGGAAAATAACTTTCGGCAGATTTCCGCTGTACTCTTACGAACGTACCATTTGGGAACGGTAGTGCATGCAAATCCCATCCTTGGCGGACTTTTTTGCGAATATTTGCTAAGGAATCTGTCGGTATAGCTAAATGAACCTGACCGCTTGGAAATTCGATATCTGGATGAAGCATGAGGTAATTGGAATCCACCCACCACCCGTAAAGATTTAGCAATCCGCTTGCATTGACAATCTCAACCTGATGATTTGTCAGAAAGCGTTGATGATCAATCAATTTCCAAATCATAAGCGGCGATTCCCCAGGTATCCAAGCCAAGGTTTTGAAGTCTGGGGCAGAAACAAATTCAACTCTCCAATCTTCTGATTCTTTTGGTTGGCTTATCAAGTATGGTCTGCCGTACCCACAACCTATCAATAAAGTCAGACCCTGCTTAAAACCATCTAATTTGAGAAAATGCTCTTGTATACTCTTGATGCGCTTTTCAAGCTGATCGCTTATTTCTGTTGGATCGTTGTCAGGCAATGAAAAGCCATGGTTCATATAGCCCTTAATTCCATCAACAATTGCAAGTAAATGCAAATATCGGCCTTCGTCCACTTTTCTGGTGATGTCCAGAATGGTTTTTCCCGCACATTTTTTTGGAGGCATCGGCATCTCCAGAGGAAATGGTGATCCAAGCAAAGGTGTTTCGTGAAAGAAGTCTTGATACTCTATGGCTAGGTGTTCATTAAAACTATCCTGATAGCCATGTGATATCATCCATTCTAGAATATGTTGACGAACAGCGACACTGATAGCTGAAGGCAGAAGAACAAAATAATTATCTGCATCTTTAACAATTGGTCGCTTAATAAGTTCATTTTCACCAAATATCTGTTCGCGTAACTTATCTCTGTGGCCGGGCCAAAAAATGAAGGGCATCAATTCAGCTTGGTTGATGTTTAGATGTTTTAATTCATCAGGTGTGAATGTGATTGCTTGGTGAAGTAACTTAAGTTTCGAAGATGAAGGAACTCGAATAACTCCTTTGTCCATGCCGCCACCTTGGCAAAATCGCTCAAGTTGCAACCGACAAGCGATCTGTTCGCTTAACAATAATACTGCACGAACATGTCGTCTCAATTGATTTGTATCTTGGTTTTCTGGCAAAGTGTCAATTATGTTCAGTAAGCGCTGAAGATAGAAATCACTACTTTCCCAAACACCTTCGAAAATTCTTATATTTCCGTCCTTGGTAATCACGCTTGTAATGAACACATCTTCAACAGGATCCTCCATGTGTGCAAATGCCGTCGAACCAAGATCGCTATTTAACCATGAATTAAGATCGCCTATACTTGGCCTTTTGGTTCCTTCTGCAAATGCCATGAGAAGGTGGATCAATAACTCTATACGTAGGGCGTTTGCATGGAAAGATGGATCGGTAAGAAGTCCTGCTACAAACGAAGCTGATTTCACTGGGTGATATCGTTCAATTTGGAGTTTGAATGAAGGTAACTCTGTGAATATGTCAGAAATAGGCATAAGGGTCACCTGAAGACCCATCAAGTCCATGGGTGGTATCAACAAATCTGACATTATATCTTCTTGTTCCATATTGATTGCGATAGAAATTGATTAAACAAATATAGGCTTCTTCTAATCTTTGAAATAATCGTAAAATAATCTGGGCTGTTCTATTTTCTCTATGTATTTATCAGAAACATTCACACAATATCATTTCATCTTTTCCAACAGCTACTCCACCTACCTTTCACCCCGAAATTTGGCTTCTGAATAATTGGGATCAGGTCTTGAAATATCAGTATTTTTTCACTTATCTCCTTTGCATCAGCTCAAAAATGGCGCCGCCGGGCCCTCCGGCATCGAGGTAGGCAAATTTTCCCGGATCATGAATCAGGAGCTTTGCTCCATCTTTCGTCAGTTTGGCCACTTCCGCGTCTACATCGTCAACAAAGAATTCGAGGTGATGAACGCCTTCTCCCCATTTGTCCAAAAATTTGGACTGGAAAATTCTTCCCTCGACACACTGCACAAGCTCGACCTCTAGGGGCCCCACATAAGCAAAGGCCATGCGGATTTTCCAGGGGCGCCCTTTTATATCAGTGCCGCCGTTTTCTCTGTACGTCCAGGGAGCAATGCCATAGAGCTTCGACTACGCCTCGATAGTCTTGTCGATATCGGTTACCGCATAGCTGATATGATCAATCGATTTCACCTTCATTTTTCAACTTCATTCCTGTCTTTCTTCTCGATAGACCCTTCTATAAAGACCAACAGCTTCTGATCGCCCAAAGCAAACGCGTCATCTATCCTGCCCTTTACAACAGCGCTTGATTTCACTTCGGGCAACGACTTCCTGGTGGTCACTATCATTTCTCCTGACTCGTCCTTGAGCTTGTAGAACTTGAGAGAGCCGAAAAAAGATGTCCGGTCTGTAACCTCTCCTTTAATGGCAAGCTCTTTCCCTGTGTAGCCGCCCGGATTATTAACGATCTTTTGAATACTGGTCGTATAGACCTGGCTGAAATAATACCATACCCCTGCTCCTATCACGATGACGATCGAAACCCCGATGATAAATTTTTTTAACATAGCTCTGCTCCTTTGACTTTTTACCTTTTTACGGCATTTTTTGGGAACATTTTCTGCTTTCTGCTTACATGTATTAGAAACTTACACAATTTTCATTTAACTTTTTCCGTTATCTCCCTCCTCAACTTGGCTTTCAAGAAATACATATTCACCCTCCCTCAATCCCTCCCGTCAAGGGCGGGAAGGTTTATCGTTTGATGGCTAATGCATCAAATTCAAAATAACTTTAATCAGTTTATCTTTTTCAGACGGCTTGCTGGCCGCGACCATCAGAGTCAGCGCGGCAAGAGCGTTATCGTCAATGCGCTTGCTGCCGTCCTTACGAAGAAGAATTTTATTTTTGTGCAGAAAGCTAATAAAAAGCGCGGCGGCAATCCGCTTATTGCCATCGACAAAACTGTGGTTCTTGGTAACAAAATACAGCAGGTGCGCCGCTTTTTCTTCGATAGATGGGTAAAGGTCTTTGCTGTCAAATGTTTGATAAATCGCGCCGATAGCGCTTTTAAAGCTGTTGTCCTTTTCACGTCCGACTAACGCCGAATCATGAAATTTCTTCTTCATGGCGTTAATGATATTTTGAGCCTCTTCATGGGTCAGGATGGCGGCTTTGCGTCTGGTGCCGCCCGGCGTGGACAAACGTTCATGATCGTAATCGTCTAGAATGCCCAGCCCGCGCGAATAATCGGAAATAATTTGTATAATGCCTTTGGTCTCGTCAGATATGTTCTCCAAGGCAACAACGTTGGTCAAAAGGCTCACAGCATCTTGTAATTCCTTAATTTTACCGGTTTGGGTCTTAAGCCGTTTTTGATTGAGAGTATAGCCTTCCACCAGATGTTTGCGCAACACGTTGGTGGCCCAAATGCGGAACTGAGTGCCACGTTTGGAGTTTACGCGATAGCCGACAGAGATAATAACATCCAGATTGTAAAAGCGTATTTTTCTGCGAACTCGCCGCTTTCCTTCCAATTGAACTACCGAGGATTCCTCGGTAGTTGCCGCCTCGTTCAACTCGCGTTCTTTAAAAATATTTTTCAGATGCAAACCGATCGTATCAGTATCTTTTTCAAACAATTCCGACATCTGTTTTTGCGTCAGCCAGACAGTGTCGCGAATTAATCTTGCTTCCAGCTTGTTTTGATAAAGAACAATCCGTCCGCCTGACAAATCTTCTATGTTTTTCTCTTTTTTCGGCATGTTAAATCTCGTCTATGCGGCCCTCTTTTTCACCTCTTCCACAATTTTGGATAAAGTGGCGTGGGTTCGACATTGATTTTGGTGAATAATTGGGGCTAAGATGTTGAAATATAAGCTTTCCGCCTCCAGTTAATATTTAATGATATGCGCTTAGTAAAATACTACTTCTACAATATATTGCAAGAGGGAAAAAATATTCACCCTCCCTTAATCCCTCCCGTCAAGGGAGGGAAGGTTTATGAAATAATGAAGTTGCCGCTTTAAAAATTCAGATTGCCGCGGCGGCTCATGCCGCCTCGCAAAGACAGAAGTAAAATATTCACCCTCCCTCAATCCCTCCCGTCAAGGGCGGGAAGATTTATAGGCGATGTTTATTTTAATAAGCGCTCTTCTTCACCGCTACCGTAATCTTCGATAAAGCGGCATGGGTTCTACATTGATTTCAATAATAGATGAACTCGAATTAAATAATCCTAATCCCTTTTTCCAAAATTTCTTTGACGAAGTAATCGCTTTTGTTGAAGTCTTCCGGGCGAAACGGCATCGGGGAAATATCGCTGTTGACCTGCAATGTAATTTTACGGATTTTGTTTCTGTCTTCAAATCTGTTTCCCGCAAAATCTTCCGAAACAATTGCCAGATCAATATCGCTCCACTCGTCGTATTTCCCATTGGCATAGGAACCGAATAAAATCGCCTGCTGGACATGAATACCACTTTTTTCCAGTTGTTCAATATAGTCTTTGACTGTTTTTTTTAATTTTTTATCTGCTTTTTGAGCCACGCGCGTATCTCCTTTATTCTTCTTAAGTAATTCGATGCAAATTCTCTGTCACATTTAAGGGCAAACTGATTCTTCTCGTCAGGATATCTGCCCTCCATGTTAAAATCAGAAACTTCGCTTAGAAAAACTAATTGTGCATCACTCAGCTTCAGGTTTGTTGCTTTGGCAAGCTTCACCAGGTCATGAATTCTGGGCGCGATTTTTTGATGTTCTCTGACATAAATTGCCTTTAAGATTTTTTCCAAAACCAGATGCCCGACAAACAAGCACCAGGTATAATGCCCCTTCTCCAGCATGCTTTCGGCTACCGGCAAATCATTGTCTGATTGTGTAAGCAAGTATTCGGCCTGCTTTTGCATGACACCCCTTATAAAAAATTATTGTGTCTTTTTAATAACATAGCCGAAATATTTGTCAATAAAATTGTTGAGCGCTCTACTTGCAAAAAAATAATTAGAATTACGCCGTTTAAAGATTATGCAAGCAAAAACATGAAGTTGCCGATTTAAAAATTCAGATTGCCACGGCGGCTCATGCTTCCTCGCAAAGACAGAAGTAAAATATTCACCCTCTCTCAGTCCCTCCCGTCAAGGGCGGGAAGGTTTATGAAATAATGAAGTTGCCGCTTTAGATTGCCGCGGCGGCTAATGCCGCCTCGCAATGACAGAAGTAAAGTATCCACCCTCCCTCAATCCCTCCCGTCAAGGGCGGGAAGATTTATAGGTGATGTTTATTTTAAAACGTTTTTACCCTCACAAATATTAATGAGCTTTGTCAATGCCAGTATTTGCGGGCGTCTGCCCGAACCTTCCCGAACGACTTTGATAATTCCTTCTTTCTTTAAACGCCCGAGCATATTCATAACCATGGGTTTGCTGGGCATGCCTCTACGGTTATCAAACAGAGCGCTGGTAAAAACAGGCTGGTCAAACAGGCAATCAAGAAGTGGTACAGCGTATTGGGAACGGGTCAAATCAACAATTTCCTTCTTCAGCCGATTATACAAATCGATAATTGCCTGAGCTTTTCTGGCATTTTCTCTGGACTGTTCGTCCAACGCGCTCAAAAAAAATCCAATCCATCTCGCCCATGCATCGGGCGTCTTTTCAGTCAACCCCTGAAGACCGGCGACGTATTTTTGCCTATGTTTTTCCAGATAAGCCGATATATAAAATACCGGACTGGAAATCAGTTTTTTTTCAAAAAGAAAGAGAGGCACGATCATACGGCCTAACCGCCCGTTTCCGTCAAGAAAAGGATGAATCATTTCAAATTGAGCGTGGATGATTGCCAACTGAACAAGCGGGTCCGGACGGTCAACATGATAATATTTTCCCCAATTATCCAAACAGACATTTAAATCACGTGGCGCAGGCGGAATAAATTGCGCCTCTTCAATCGGCGTTCCCGGCTTTCCAATCCAATTTTGAGTAGAACGGAATTGGCCTCTTGCCTTAAATTTTCCCCGAACACCATTGAGCAGTATCGCGTGCAAATCTTTCAAGAGATTCAAGGAAAAAGGCCGCGCCTTTAATTTTTCTTCCGCATGGCGCATGGCGCGCCGGTAGTTCATTATTTCTTCAATATCCCAAACACGGGATTCCTGAGCAGGCGTCTCTCCCGCTTCAAATTTGAGTACCTCACCTAGCGTTGCCTGGGTTCCTTCAATTTTTGAAGATAAAACGGCTTCCTGCGTTGTAAGGGGGGAAAGCAGAATACGGGGGTTGGCAAGGCCGTAGAGTATTCCGTCATAATAAGCCAGAGAACGGTTTGCTCTGCCGATTAGAGGAATAAGCGCGTCCCAAGGAATACCTGTTATAGGAAGCTGTTGGGGATGAAATGGTTTCATTTTGCCTCTAATGCATTAGTCACAAAAATATTTGTCTATAATGAAACGCTGTTTTGTTATATACAAAAGAAAGGCAAAAGTCAATGCAAACCGCTACAATTAACCAAAAACATTTAAATATAAATTTTCCGCCTCCAGCTAATATTTAATGATATCCGATGAACAAAATACTACTTCTTAAATATATTGCAAGGGAAAATGAAAGGAGCATGATTTAGATACTGGATTCCGGCGTTCGCCGGAATGACGAAAGAAAAATTGCCGCGGCGGCTCATGCCGCCTCGCAAAAACATAAATAAAATATTCACCCTCCCTTAATCCCTCCCGTCAAGGGAGGGAAGGTTTATGAAATAATGAAGTTGCCGCTTTAAAAATTCAGATTGCCGCGGACCGCGAAGCGTTCCTCACAATGACATAAGTCTGGTTTGGCAATGGCTTATCTATGCGGGCCCAATGTTAACACGCATTCCTGAGTATGCCGGCAATGATTTCCTTTGTATAACTTTCATAAAACCAAAGCTTTGCCGTAGCCTCGGCGTTTTGGGCGATGGCATCGATATTTTCTTCCGGAATATTTGCTTCTTTAAGGGAAACAGGGCTACCAATCGAGGCAAACCATGCCTTCAGATTTGCGATGCCCTTTTGCGCCGCCTTTGAATTGTCACGATCATCTACGCCGAATACTTCCCGCGCGAATCGAGCCATTTTCACTGTTTTTGCTTCGGCCGTGTAGGTCATCCATGCCGGCAGCACAATAGAAAGGCCCGCGCCATGGGCAATATCGTAAAGAGCGCTCAGCGAATGTTCAATCATATGCGCGGGCAGCTGAACTCTGCCCATGCCGGCGGTGGCTATGCCGTTGAACCCGAGAATGGCGCCCCACATCACATTAGCCCGCGCATTGTAATTATCAGGTTCTTTCATGATGATGTCGGTGTTTTCCATTATCGTCTTAGTCAGCCCTTCGACAAGCCGGTCTTGAATGATGCTGTTTACCGGCTCTGTGTTATTGAAATAAGCTTCCAGCATATGGGTAATGACGTCCACGGCGCTGTAGGCGCTGTAAGCGGCACTAAGAGAAAACAAAACCGTCGGATCCAGAATGGAGACTTTAGGCTGAATCAGAGGAGACATAATGCTGTATTTGTGACAGCAGTCCTCTTTAGTAATAACAGCGCCGTTATTCATTTCCGAGGCGCTCGCGGAAACGGTGACGACAGTCAGAACAGGAAGGGCGTCTTTGATGAATTTGCTGAACGTAAAGAACTCCCAGACATCGTGATTTGCCTTAACCCCCGCGGCAATGGTTTTTGCCTCATCAATAACGCTCCCGCCGCCGACGGCAAGAACCACGTCGATATTTTCCTTGCGCGCCAGTTCAATACCCGCCACGGCATGAGACAAAACAGGGTTGGATTTTACTCCCGGAAAATCAACAAAAGCAATCCCCGCTTCTTTGAGAGAGGACGTAACCTGATCGTAGATGCCGTTTTTCTTAATACTGCTCATTCCGTATACGAGCAGAGCTTTTTTGCCGAAACGACTAACCTCTTTGCCGATTTTTTTAATCTGGCCTTTGCCGAAGATGATTTTAGTCGGGTTTTCAAAAACAAAGTTTTGCATAAGATACTCCCATATTGATGAGTTTAATAATTTGTCGCTATCAAATATTTAATCAAACCGGAACAAAATCAGCCGGCCGGACTTCTTTGAGCCGCATTGCTTCTGTCGGGCAGGAAACGGTGCATACGCCGCAGCCCAGGCAGTTTTCCGCCTTGATCACCGCCAGATCATCTTCCATGGAAATGGCGTCAAAAAAACATCTGTCCACGCAGGTTTCGCAGCCCGTGCACAAATCCGGATCTACCACGGCCTCAAAGCGGCTGGGGGCGACCCATTTTTTCGGGCCTTTCATTATCGGCCAGTTCAGACAGCAGTCCTTACAGCAATTGCAAATGACATGGCCGACAGTCTGGCGGTTATCCACGACATGAACGAGGCCTTCTTCCTCGCATAGTTCGATTATTTTCATTGCCTCGCTTTTGGATAAAGCGCGGCCTGTTCCTCTTTCTATATTATATTCGGCGGCACGATCAACCTGCATGCAGACTTCCAGGGGTTTGCCGCAGGCACCGTCGATGACACGGCACGAACATTTTGTAACCGAAAGGGTTTTTGCGCCTTCAATAATTTTCAGCACGTCGTCATAGGCGAGAATCCGCGATTGCAGGTCGATGCGCTCATTTACGGGAACCACACGCATGATGGATGCGGGAATAAAATCCGTGATCGCCCGGCCGTATGCCGGCCACTCATTCTTCATGTATGACTTCCAGAGATCCAGCACGCTCCTCGATATGCCGGGGGTAAGGCTGGTAGAATCGTGCATCTGAGGAACGCTTTTTACACGGTAGAATTTCATCTCTTCGCCTTTGCGCGCTTTGAAGATCAGCCCTCTGCTGAATAATGATTCCATCATGGTTTTAATTGTTTCCTCAGACAAACCGGTCTTTTGCGCGAGTTCGCTTACGGTTGCCGGAGGTGATGCCGCGAGCAATACTTTCGCTTCTTCATCGTTGATTAATGCCTCAAATATTTTTGGAATTAAGGGAGATTCTCCCGCCCCGATTCCTTCGGCAAGCTGCCGGCATAAATTAATGTCCGCCATGTTCCAGACCTCCTGTTTTTTTCTGGCAATCAGTATCAGGAATTAACGTCTCGGTGTCAAGAATAATAAAAGCTCTTAAATAAATAATATAAACAAATTAATAGTTTACGACTTTGAGAGAAATATTGCTTGACTTGTAGACGACCGGTCTATTAGGCTAATTTGAACTTAACATTGGGGAGGGAACTCATGGATATTTATGAACGCTTAAGAGAAATACTGGACGCGCACCCGACAACCGCGCCGAAGGCAAAATCCATTGACGAAATTCTTAAAATACTTTTCACGCCGCGGGAAGCAGCCGTGGCCGTGCAGATGAGTTATAAAATGAAAACGCCTGCCGCTATCGCGCAAAAAACGGGAATCTCCGAAAGCGAAACCCTACGGCATCTGGAAGCGATGGCAAAAAAAGGCGTTATCGCGGCACGGGTAAAAAATGGAGAAAAAAATTACTCCCTGGTGCCGCTCATCCCGGGTGTTTTTGAGTTTCCTTTTATGAAAGGCGGCGGCACGCCGATGCACGAGCGATTGGGTAAACTATGGGAAGAGTATCACCATGAAGCGCTCGGAGCTTCCTTTGCCGGAAATCCCACCCCGCTGATGCGCGTCGTGGCCGTGGATAAATCCATTACCGCGCGTGACCGAATCCATCCATACGAAGAAGTTAAAAACTTTATTAATAACGCCTCTTTTATTGCTGTGACAAACTGCGCATGCCGAGTTAGCGTTGCCGCCTGTGATAAACCGAAAGAAGTTTGCCTAATTTTTGACTCTGCCGCGCAATATTTAGTGGAGTATGGATTTGCCCGCCAGATAAGCAAGGAAGAAGGCATGAAGGTGCTGGATATAGCCGAGGAAGCCGGATTGGTGCACACCAGCAACAACAGCGCGGATCGTGCCAATCTTATCTGCAACTGTTGCCCGTGCTGCTGCACCGTTTTGCGCGGGAAAACTCAGCTCAAACATCCACACGCGTTTGAACCCAGCCGCTTTGAAGCACGGGTTCTTGCCGACGAGTGCACGGGCTGCGGTATCTGCGCCGACGAGCGCTGCCCCATGAAATGTATAAATATAGTAGATGATGTTGCCTTGGTGACTGCGTCGGAATGCATTGGTTGTGGTCTTTGTGTCACCGGCTGCCCGGCCGATGCTATCGTTTTGGACGAAAGGAAGCAATTGCCCGCCACTCCGGCAACGGCTTCGGAAATGGGCTCGCAAATACTGCAGGAAAAGGGCAGGCTGGAAGCTTTTCTGAAAATAATGCAGAGCTAAATTGTTGCACACAGGGGGAGATATAATGGCAAGCGGCACTACACGTGAAGAAATTATCCGGAAAGGGGCCGGGCTCATTCACGCTCAGGGATTTAACGCCACCGGCATTCAGCAAGTGCTGGATGCGGCGGGAGTTCCGAAAGGTTCTTTTTACTTTTATTTCAAAAGCAAGGAGGACTTCGGGCTTGCGGTCATCGACTATTTCCGTGACTTCAGTCAGGCAATGGCGGACAAATATCTAAATAAAGATGGCTCACCGCCGCTTCAAAGGCTTTCTGGCTTTTTTGACGCTTACACTGATCTCTTCACGAAAATGGATTTGTGCCGCGGCTGCCCTATCGGCAACCTGATGCAGGAGATGAGTGATCTAAACGCAACCTTCCGGGGAAAAATAAACGAAGTCTATTCCGGAATGCAAAAGGGCATAGAGCAGTTGCTGGGGGAAGCCCGGGCAGGCGGATATATCAGCGACGATACGGATCCGTCACAGACAGCTCAATTCATTATTAACGCCTGGGAAGGGGCGATCATGCACATGAAGCTAGTGAAAGACACAAAGCCGCTGTCGGTTTTTAAAAAGATGATTTTCGAGCGCATACTTAAATAGTGCGCTATTATTTTAAGATATGAGGAGGTAGATCATGGGGCAATGGCATAAAACCGGCTGTGTCCTTTGCGCGCAAAACTGCGGCCTGGAAATCGAGGTGGAGAATAACCATATTGTAAAAGTCAGGGGTGACAAGTCTAACGTAAAAAGCGAGGGTTATGTTTGCCGCAAAGGAATGAATATCGCCTATCATCAGCATAACGCGGACCGGCTGAAATATCCGCTTAAGAAAGTTGGAGATAAATTCGAACGCATTTCCTGGGATCAGGCCATTGATGAAATAGCCACTAAATTAAAAAGCATCGTGGATCAGTACGGACCGCGTTCGTTTGCTTACATGGGGGCAAGTACGCAGGGTTGTCATCTTGAAGCGGCTTTCGGCATACGTCTCATGAGGGGTTTGGGATCTCAATATCATTACGGCGCCTTGGCGCAGGAATTCGCCGGCGCTTTCTGGGTTTGCGGGCGCACGCACGGGCGTCAGTACCTCCACGATCAACCCGATGTGGCCAACACCGACGTGCTGCTTATATTTGGTTGGAACGGTATGCAGAGCCATCAGATTCCGCAGGCACCGCGCCAACTCCAACGCCTTTCCAAAGATCCGGACAAACTTTTGATTGTTGTTGACCCGCGTCTTTCCGAAACAGCAAAGCTTGCCGACATTCATCTGCCCATCCGGCCCGGCACGGACGCTCTTTTGCTCAAGGCCATGATTTCCATCATTCTTCAAGAAGGATGGGAAAATAAAGCTTACATGGATGATCATACATCAGGCTTTGACCAGATAAAATCAATGTTTGCTAATTTCGATATTCGCGCCGCCGTAAAAACCTGCGGGCTTGATTTTGACCAGGTGCGCGAGGTGACTAGAGCTTACGCAACGCGTAAATCATCTTTGCGTTATGATTTGGGCCTCTTCATGGGACGCCACAGCGCCGTAAATTCCTATCTTATCGTCATTCTTCAGGCAATCTGCGGCAGGTTGTGTGTTCCGGGCGGCAACGTCATTCATGGTCATTTGATGCCCATCGGGTCGCATACGGATGAAAGAAATCCAAAAGTATGGCGCACCGTGACGACGAATTCCTTCCCGGTTTGCGGTGTTTTTCCTCCGAACGTCATGCCGGAAGAAATTCTTTCCGATCACCCTGAGAGGCTGCGCGCCGTTGTGGTTTCCGGTAGTAATCCCTTGCGGTCTTACGCGGATACCACCGCGTATGAAAAAGCTTTTAGTCGCCTTGACCTGCTTGTTACGGGTGAAATTGCTATGACGGAAACCGCCGCTCTTTCCCATTATGTCCTGCCGTCCCGCACGGGTTACGAATCCTGGGACAGCACGTTCTTTCCCATGACCTATCCAGGCATTCACTTTCAGATGCGCCGTCCGATTGTTGAACCGGAAGGAGAGCCGCTGGAATTGGGCGAGATACATTTGCGTATCGCCGATAAAATGGGCTTGATACCGCCGATTCCCGATAAACTTTATCAGGCAGCTTTTGAGAACCGTCCTGTATTCGCCCAGGCGTTAATGGAATATGCGATGACCGAACCGAAAGCGTTAAACAATATACCGTTTATTTTAGGGAAAACGCTGGGCAAGGCGCTGGGATCGGTTCACCTGGCGGCGCTTTGGGGAATTTTGCAGGTGACGCCGAAATCTTTTCAGGAAAATGTCGCCAGAGTTGGTTTTCAACCTGGGCCTAAGCTTGGGGAAGATATCTTTAAAAAGATTTTGGATCATCCCGAAGGCATCTGGGTGGGAAAACTCGATCCGGAAAACAATTTTGCCGAGCTGAAAACCGATGACGGGAAAATTAATTTGACTATACCGGAACTGCTGGAAGAAATGAAAACGCTGGACGCGACCAGAGAAGAAGCGGCCCTGATCATGCCTTCGGAATTTCCGCTGATTCTTATGGCCGGCAGACACACTTCCATGAACGCCAACACCAATATGCGCGATCCCGCCTGGAATAAGGGCAAACGCCCCTGCACGTTGGCCATGCATCCGGATGATTCCGCTGTCCTTAATTTAAAGGATGGGCAGCAGGTGAAAGTAACCACGGAAGCCGGCAGCGAAGAGATCGAACTGGAAATCACCGATACGGCGCGCAAGGGCCATGTGGTTATCCCGCACGGCTTCGGGTTGGTTTACAACGGCGTCCAATACGGCGTCAATGTCAATCGCCTGACAAAGAACACGCATCGGGATCAGTTCGGAACGCCCATACATCGGTACGTTCCCTGCCGTGTGGATGCAATATAAGAACTGCGCCGATTGGTACAGGATTGTCCAGCAAAAACAATTTTGCCAGGGATGGATATTTACCGGGTCGAAAAGAAGAAAAGGACGAAGATAACGATAATCCCAAAGCGGGAGATAATAATGAACATAGGCCCTTACAGTTACGAAGATTTTCTTGTCACGATAAAGGATTTTCACGGCAACATCGCGCCCGGGATCATTGCCGGCGGCATCATGGTAGATATTGCCAGAGCGAATTTACCGGCAGGGGAGTTCTTCGATGTTATCTGTGAAACCGGGCACTGTCTGCCGGATGCTGTGCAAATTCTTACCCCCTGCACGATAGGAAACGGCTGGCTCAAAATTGTGGATACCAGCCGCTACGCGCTTACATTTTACAACAAGTACACTGGCGATGGCACCAGGGTGTTTCTTGACGCGGGAAAACTTGGTGACTGGCACTGCATTAGGGCGTGGTTTCTGAAGGACAAGCCAAAAAAGGAACAGGATTTTGAAGGTATTATCGATGAGTTTCGCCGGGCGGGAACATCTATTTACTCTATAAAAAAAGTGAAAGTTAAGCCAACCTATATCAGCTCTGCTAAAAAGAAAAGTTCGCAAGTGGGGTTGTGCCCTTCCTGCGGCGAAGCTTATCGGACGAGTTTGGGCAAGACCTGCTCTGCTTGCCAGGGCCTAGGTCCTTTTATTGATTAAGAGGATTAATTATTATGGATCTGTCGCAACTCACAACTATTCTCATCTGTATCGCGTTGATTGCTGTTCTTTACTCCTGTGTGGGGCATGGCGGAGCATCCGGCTATATTGCGGTTATGACTCTTTTTGGCTTGGCTCCCATAATTATCAAACCCACGGCGCTGGTTCTTAATATCCTGGTTTCAGGAATAGCCGCAATCCAATTCTATCGGGCCGGATATTTCCGCTGGTCGCTTTTTTGGCGTTTTGCATTGACATCTATTCCCTGCGCTTATATCGGCGGCTATTTCGTCCTGCCCACGTATTTCTACAAATATATAATTGTGCTTGTTTTGTGGTTTTCCGCGGTCAGGCTTTTTATCCGTCCGATCACGCCGGTCAACGAGATACGCGTTCTGCCGCTGCCCCTTACCCTTACCATAGGGGCGATATTGGGATTATTGTCCGGTTTTATCGGCGTAGGAGGAGGTATATTTTTAAGTCCTTTGCTCTTGCTTGCCGGATGGGCGGGTAACAGGGAAACTGCAGCAGTGTCGGCATTTTTTGTTCTGGTAAATTCCTGCGCCGGACTTCTTGGTTTCATAAGCGGAAATCATGCGTTTCCAGCGCAGGCGTTAACTTTTTCTCTGGCGGCTGTTTGCGGCGGCATTATCGGATCATATCTGGGCAGCAGAAAACTCCGGATGCTGAGTGTACAAAGAGTCCTGTCTATGATACTCATCCTGGCGGGATATAAAATTATTTTCAGCTGATGTAAAAAACAGGAAAATGATAACTGATGCATGAACTGCCTGTCACGGAAAGTATCCTCAAGATTGTATTGGCGCACGCCGAAAAAAACGATGTCCGCCGCGTGATGACTATTGGGCTTCAGGTCGGCCGTTTAAGCGACCTGGAAGACGAATGGATGCAGCGCTACTTCGATTATGTAAGCCGAGGCACTCTGGCTGAAGGAGCCAAACTTCAAATCGAACGAATGCCGATCCGGCTGGAATGTAACGCCTGCGCCGAAACCTACACGGTAGATGCCGCAAATCAGATCGACATACCATGCCCTAACTGCGGAAAGAAAGACGCCAAGCTGATTTCCGGGCGCGAATATTTTATAAAAAACATGGAGGTCATATAATGGATGATGTCCGAATGATAGAGGTTAAAGAAGAAATTATGGCTGATAATAATCAGGTGGCCGCGGGTGTCCGGGAGCGTCTTCGCCTGCAAAAAACGATGCTGGTGAACCTGATGTCTTCTCCGGGCTCGGGAAAAACCAGCCTGATTCTCAAAACAGCTCAAGCTCTGAAAGGCAGTATAAAACTGGGCGTCATCGAAGCGGATATCGAATCCAAAGTGGACGCCGAAAAGGTTGCCGCTCAGGGAATTCCCGCTGTGCAGTTGCGGACAGGCGGCTTCTGCCATCTGGACGCCACAATGGTCACGCAGGGGCTCGAAGCTTTAGACAAAAAAGATTTTGATCTGCTCATCATCGAAAATGTGGGAAACCTGGTGTGCCCTGCCGAATTTGATACGGGCGCGCACAAAAACGTGATGATTCTGAGTGTTCCCGAAGGAGACGACAAGCCGCTAAAATACCCGCTCATGTTCAGCATCTGCGATGTGCTGCTCGTCAACAAAATTGATTATCTGTCGCTTAGCGATTTTGATATGGCCGCCATGCGCAAAATAGTTTTGGCCTTGAATCCCGAAATTAAGATTATAGAAATCTCATGCAAAACAGGCGCGGGCATCAGCGATTGGGTTGATTGGCTGAAAAAAGAAGTTACGGCGTTTCGCCGCGCTTGAAAGGATAAAAGATAATGTCATACGAGTTGATTATCTTATTAGGAACGGCCGCTTCTATCGGCTTCTTTCACACGCTGTTTGGCCCTGATCACTATCTTCCTTTTATTGTGATGGGAAAAGCGAGGCGCTGGCCTCTTTTCAAAACCCTCTGGATCACCTTCTTGTGTGGTATCGGGCATGTGGGAAGCTCCGTCTTGCTGGGTTTTGTAGGCATAGCTTTGGGATTTGCGGTAACAAAACTGATTGATATAGAATCGTTCCGCGGCAACCTCGCCGCGTGGGCACTGATTGCTTTCGGACTTGTTTATTTTGTCTGGGGTATGCGCAGAGCGTGGAAAAATAAGCCGCACAAACATGTTCACGCCCATGCCGACGGTCAGTTTCATGTTCATACGCATCAGCATATTGAAGAGCATGCTCATGTTCACGAGAAAGAAAATTCAGGAAATATAACCCCCTGGGTGCTTTTTACTATTTTCGTGCTGGGGCCCTGCGAACCGCTGATTCCCATCCTCATGTATCCGGCGGCGAAAGAAAACTTAAGCGGCCTGCTCCTGGTGACGCTCACATTTGGCGCCGTCACGATTCTGACAATGATGAGTATTGTCTGGGCTTCGAGCTGGGGGCTTAACCGCCTTCCGATGAAAACGATGGAAAGATATACTCACGCACTGGCCGGCGGTTCTATCTGTCTTTGCGGCTTGGCTATCCAGTTTCTTGGATTATAGAAAAGTTATATCATTCTTCCCGCCGCTGTCGATAAATTGCCATGGTGGAGTCGAAAATATTTTTTTCCGGAATAAACTCCTTGTCTTTTTCTTTGCGATAAACTTTTATGGCTTCCACGGGACAGGTAACGGCGCAGACTCCGCAGCCGATACAGCGGTCTAAATCAAGCCGGGCAACATCGCCAACAGAAATAGCATCCATGGGACAAAGCTCCGCGCACATTTCGCATCCTGTGCATTCATCTTCAGTCACTTTGGCGAAGAAATTGCTGTTAACCATTTCAGCGGGTTTGGCGCAGGCTTTGACCGCCCGTAACGGCCCGCAGCAGCAATCGCAGCACATGCACAGGGCATTAGTCTCCTGCGAGGCGCTTACCTGACAGACAAGGCCGCTCTCCTTGCCTTTTTTAAAAATTTCCAGAGCTTCTTCATTTGAAATGTAGCGCGCAAGGTCGTTTTCCACAAAGTAATGCGATCCACTTCCGAAATGAAAGCATACTTCCATTGGGTGACTGCAAGGATCATTCTTAATCGCGGTAATTCGGCGGCACATGCAATCCGATATCGCTATATATTTAGCATTGCGGATTGTTTCTTCGATGTTTTCATACGGCATGACCTGGGAGTTCGGGTCAACCGCTTCTCCGATTGGGATTGTCCTTAGGTCTCTAGTCGTTCCTTTGAGCCAGGTTGATTTATAAAGAAGCGGCTCAAACTCTTCCCACTCTTTTATCAGCTCCGGGGTCATGCGGTTCATTTGAAATTCAATAATGCCCACCAGAAACGCCGCGACCATGTATTTGTAATTCCCTTCCCTGCCGCTGCGGAAAGCCAGCCCTTTTTTGGACATTTCATAGAGCTTTTTTTCCAGCTTACAGGGATCTTCTCCAATCCGCGCCGCGATATCCGCGGCGGTCTCCGGCTTGGGCTTTAGTTTCATAAACATTTCCGCCTCGTCCGGCGAAAAAATATTTTTCAAAACTCTCAACTCAACCCCCGATTCCGTATTCACGGGAAAACGCTGGGGCATCGTGTCTAAAAATTCGGCCAAGCGCTGATATACATCTTTCATAATTTTATGCTCTTTCTCATTTGCGATTAAAAACTTTTGGTTTTAGATGAATAAGAAAATAAATATTTTCAGCTTAACTCTTACGCGTTTATTTTACATTCTGATATCTTACTTTTAGCTTCTCTTTTTAACCTCTTCCACAATTTTCGGCAGGATGGTGCCGGTTTTTCCCTGTATCAGGTAATCAGAAATGCCTTCCTGGGTCAGCGGCGTGGGTTCGGCGTTGATTTCCACAATGATTGTTTTCTGCTTTGATGGATATTGTTTGGCAATTCGAGGCAGCATGGCAAAGGGATAAACCACCGCCGAAGTGCCGCAAATGAGCATTACATCGCATTTGCCCACCTGCGCCTGGCTTTCGGTGGAAACGTCCGGGGGAATGGCCTCGTGAAAATGGACAACATCGGATTTGAGCACGCCATTGCACTTTTTGCAGTAAGGCGGCAGGCGGTCTTCGGCCAGCAGCTGGTCAAGTTCGTATTGGGCAGGGTCATACCGGGTATCGCAGGAAAAACAGCGCAGCAAAGAAATATTGCCGTGATAATCCAAAACACTCTTATTGCCCGCTTTCTGGTGCAGGTTGTCGATATTCTGGGTGACGATGCATTTCAGAAGCGACATCTTTTCCAGATCGGCCAGGGCAAAATGCCCGGGATTGGGCTGGGCTTTGGTCAGCTCATGAATCCAAGATGTGCCCGTCATGCGCTCTATCCAGTATTGCCTGGGATCCTGCTGAAAACGGAAATAACTCTGATACGCCTGTCTTTCGGCATCGGGGTTTTTTGTCCAGATGCCGTTCGGGCCGCGGAAATCGGCAATGCCCGATTCTGTGGACATACCCGCGCCCGTCAGCGCGACGGCGTGTTTGCTATTAATTATCAGCTCGGCTGTTTTGGAAATTAACTCATCCGTACTCTGCTCATTTACCATTGTAAATACTTATTATGACGCTTGCGTTTTGGTTCCTTATATCCCGGCTTGATATAAAACTGGCCGCAATCTTTTAATCCGCATTGCCACCCGGATAGTTTCTCCGTTAAAGGAGATTCAATATTGTTCATTAAACAAGCGGCGCAAAAATACCGCCCGGATTCTTTAGATTGATAGATGCCAAATTTTTTAACAAATTCGTATTTCTCCTGTAAAATCTCGGCGGCGGTTTTTTCTCTGGGCGCGGGCGGCTGCTCCTCAATAACCTCGGTTTTATCCGTTAATTCTTCAGCGGAAGATACTTCCTGTGTCGCGAGCTTTTTCTCATCAACAAACTCCGGTTTATCCTGCATCTCAACGGAAGATACTTCTGGAGGCGCGGTATTCGCGTCTTTAATAAAGATGAATTTATCCGCTATTTTTTCAGCAGATATTTTTTCTTTGGGCGAGGAAAACTTTTCCTCCAGAAATTTTGCTATATTCTGCAATTTCCTGGAAGAAAATACTTCTTGCGACGCGGACTCGTTATCATCAACATTTTCCGATTCATCCCGCAATATTTCAGCAGCAGCTTTTTCCCGGGGCGAGAGATGCGTTATCTCTAATGAAGAATACTTTTTTTCAAGCGCAAGTATCTGCTTTTTCAAGTCAGAGATTTCAGACGCCCTTGCCGCGTTTTCATCATGAACCGCCAGCATCGATGCCTGAATCTTTTGTATAATATTATTGAGCTGCGTAAGAAGATCAACAATATCTTTAATGGCACCCATATCGTTTCTCCTGTTAAGGACATTATATTATGTTTTTTAGGATAAAAAAATGCAAGTGGAATGTTGGGCGCCTAAATATCTAATGCCCGTTGTGAGTAAATATATAGAAAAGGAAACTCAGCGGCATCATCACTATATTGGCAAAGTCATGGAACGAAAGGGGCCGGGCTTGAATCATTATTTTTCAAGCCCAACCCCTTTGTTTATTTATCTATCGCCTCTGGCTCTCGCTTCGATGGCGCTGATGTCCTGAATACGGATCAAAGCGTCGTAATAATCCCTGCCTCCGGCAAGCTTTTCCAGATGGAGAAGATGAGTTCCTACCGCCTCAACATTTCCCTGCAGGGTTTTGCCGGAATTCAGATGAACAACGACTTCCTTGCCCGTGTGTTTCAATAAATTATCTTGAAGTGTACGATTAACTTCAAATTTTGCCTTGGGCTGGAAACCATGCTCCGGCCTGGGCGGCTGAGCGTTAGCCGAAGATATTATGAAAATTGCCGCAAACAAAAACACCGTCACTGATGCCGCTGATAACATTAATTTTGCTTTTTTCATATGACTCTCCTTTTTTGTTTTTATTGATAGCCTTTCAACCGGCGCCTGCCGGGAACGCACGTTCCCTCAGGAAATGAAAATTTACATTTTTTAATAATATTTACCCGCGATATATTCACTCAACTGGTTGATGAGGAAATTCTTATCGGAAATAATTGATTTTACCACGTCGCCGATGGATATAATGCCAACAAATTTATCCTTTTCGAAAACAGGCAGATGCCGCACGTGCTTTCCTGTCATCAGAACCATCACGTCTTCCACTTTCGCTTCAGGCTTGACAGAAAACAAAGTGGTGGACATTACTTCTTTTACCGAGGTTTCTCTGGAGGTTTTCCCCAGAAGAATAACTTTTCGGGCGTAATCTCTTTCTGACATAATGCCGACGACTTTAGAGTTTTCCATCACGACCAAAGCGCCGATCTCTTTTTCACTCATCATCTGCAGGGCTTCAAAAACTGTTGCCGAAGGCGAGATGGAATAAATCTTGCCGCCCTTGCCTTCTAGTATGTCTTTGACACAAATCATATAAACTGCCTCCTGTCTGTTGTCGATCTTGGTACCGGTTATTACAAATCGGTTTAATGATAAATTGTTTATTTTATTTTTTCCAGCATATCGCCCATCATTTTGTGGACCAGATTGATGGCCTTGAGCGGGCGAATCATTACTTTGAAATCAATGATCCTGCCGTCTTCACCCCAGGTAATCATATCCACGCCGTTGATGGTAATGCCGTCAATCACGGTGTGAAATTCCAAAACGGCATTGTTGCCGGAAATAACTTCACGCAGGTATTTGAACGTGTCGTTATTCAGAACATGAAACGCCGCGATAAGATAAAGCTTGGTGACGGGCTTCCCCGCCTGAGGCGTGTGCACCACTGGCGAATGAAAAACAACGTTTTCCGCCAGGATTTTGTCCAACGCTGCCGCGTCTTTTTCTTTAACCAGCCTGTGCCATTCTTGCATTGTGTCTTTAATCATGTAACATCCTCTTAAATATGGTGAGTTAGTCTTCCTGGCCGGGAACAATAATCCGCGATGCCTCCTGCCGCTGCATTTCCTTGGCCTCTTCAATCATGTCTTTAACAGTTTTATCAATAGCCTCGGGTAGTTTATCCAGAGCTTCGCTGAGCGTCTTTGCGCCTTCAATAACACACTGAATAGGAATTGGTCCTTTGGGTGACATAAGCTGGGTCATGCCGGTAAAAATGCGCTCTCTATTTTCATCTATCGAGCCGTCAACTTTCACTGGCGTAAGACAGCGGATGGTGGCAAAAGTCATATCGGTAAAAGTTTCTTCTTTATACAGATTATCTTTATTTACTTTGACTTCAGTTATTTTGGTTCCCTCTGCTCCATTCATGGGTTGTCTCCTTTTTCTATGGTGTTAACCCCGAAAAATTACGAGAAGCACAAATCCAACAACCCATATTTTCCGGATAATCATATGACTACACCGAAAATACGGCAGGGTCAAATTAATTTAGACTGAAGGCCGAAGGCCGAAGGCTGAAGGCTAAAGGGTAAAGACTTGAGACTGAAGATAGAGCCGCGATGGATGAAGACATGGCATAGCCTCATCCACCGGGCAGTAATAAGAAACTAGAATGTCGCGATGGCGTTGATAAACCATCCATGGCTACGATACGATAAATCCGTGAGATTGTCGGAAAAATCGGTAAAATTATATCCCACGCCCATTTTGAAGTTTTTGTTTATATGGCGGTAAACTCCCACCAGGAAACCCATCCTTTCATCATGCGCTTCATAAACTTTCAGGCGACGCGCTTCTATCAGGGCGTCCCATTCGCGAATGAGACGCAAATCGGCGCGTAGAACAATCAGATCCGCCGTGCTCGAATACCAGTCGCCGGCAACCTTGGTTTCCCTGATTTCGCCCACGCGCAAACCGTATTTGCCGCCCACGGAAAGCCAGGGAAAAAGATCATAAATCGCGTCTATCGAAAAAACATGGCTGCGCTGCGCGTAATCGGCAATAATGCCGGAGGAGGTCAATTGATCTGGCGAAGGCACATTTTCAAAATAGGTATATTTAAAGAGCATATTCAGGCGGTCGTGCGTGACCGGACGCAGCGCGGCACCGGTAACCAGCTCAACATAATTGCCGTCATAAAACGAGCCCTGCGAAGAATGACTGTGGGAAAAATTAAATTTGCCCAGTAGCCGCCACGAAGGATTTACCTGATAGCCGATGGAATTTTTCATCAGCCAGGTATTACGGTCTTCAATTGTCCCTTTTTCGCGCCGGTACTCCAGCGCGCTAGCGTATTTTAAGTTTTTATATTTATACGCGACGGAAACTCCGCCGGCATAGCGATCCATATCTCCGGAAACTTCATCGCTCACCGTTCCGATTTCCGCTTTAATACCGTACGTCCAGCGATCATTAGGCGCCAGATCCAGACCAAACGCCTGCACCAGACTGTTTGGCCCCGCGCCGTCTGCCCAGCGCGACTCAGAATAAATCCGCGCCTGATCGGACAATTTGTAATCGGTGCCGAAGACAAGCGTGCCGATCCTTCCCCTGTAGGCCAGATCCGGACGGTCTGTTTCATTGGTGTAGGTCATATACGCGTTGCTGCGGTCGTCTATCCGATAATTACCGGTTGCTTTACCGCCCAGACCATCGTTTCCTGTGGAAACTTCGCCGCCGATTTTAAAACGCGGCGTTACCTGCCAGTCTCCCCCGACACCGACACGATCATTTTCGGGGCGCTCACCGGAATGTGTTATTGTTTTTTGGCCGAACAAATAAATCCCCCATGGCTCGTAAACTAGAGCGGGCGGGGCGCTCGGTTTTTGATCTTCTCCTGCCGCTTGATCCTCTGTTTTGGCCACTGCCGCAGAAGTTTCTTCTTTTTCAGCTTTGGGCTGTACTTTTGCCACCGGGCGGTAATCTACGCGCGCAATCGCGTCGGTGCGGTCGCCGTCTTCAGAAAGAGTCGGGCTGGCATTGGGCACGGTCACCCTGCGGTCATCGGCGCGGATGCCTACGGATACCTTTACGGAATCCGTAACCTGATAGCCCACCGAACCCTCCACCGCCTGAAATCTCTGGCTGTCGGCGTCACGGTGATCGGCTTTCACATCAACTGTTGTTTTATCGCCAATCGGCAGATGCGCTGCGGCGCCTACCTGCTCCACCTCTTCACCGGCCAGCGTTACCTGTCCCGGACCGGAAAATCCACGTTCTCTTTTCTGCCAGTAAGAAGATATTTTGCCTTTTTTGCCTTCAATAACTTCACTCAAATCCAGCGCGCCTTCAACACGCCAGGCATGGGCGCTGTCGGCCTCAGAACCAACCAGGGTTCCAAAACCAAAACCACCGGTAATGGAAGTCATCGTGCCGACACCCGCGCCGCGGGAATGAGCGTATTCAGCTTTGATAAATGTTCCCGGCCGGTAACGGAGAATGAAATCGATACCCTCCAATCGCTGCAGGGATTGATCATCGCCCTGACGATAGCCGGTTACACCAAGGCGAATATAATCGCTGAACCAGTAAGTCGCCCTTAGACCTCCCGCCCAGTCTCCTATTTCTGTTAATCCGGGCACATATTCGTAGGTGATAATCAAATAAACCGGATGTCCGTTCAATACGGCAGTTTGCACCAGGCCGGTTCCATCCGCCACTGAGGGAAGCGGACTGCGCAGAATCACCCGCCCCTGTATATAATTTATTTCATAATCCTGCGCGGGAGCAAGCTCGCGGCGCTCCAGAACCATCATGGAGTCCTTGTCTCTTATTTCCATCCAGACTCGTTCCGATCCCTGCGTAACATCCATGTGACGCAGATAATAGAGCGAACCGCCCGTGCCTCTGAATTCCTCGCGGGAGCCGAGCGTTCCCGGCTCGGCGGCAAAAACGTTGACAAATAATTTGCGCTCGCCGTATTTTGTGACGGCGTCCGGCACAAATAAAAGGTTCGCGCCGTAAAGGCCGCGGCTGTACTGCGTTAGTTCCGTGCCCGTCCATTGCGTCTGAAAATTACCCCACATGATGTGAGAGTTGCCTCTTTCCAGTTTGACGTAAAATTTTCCCTGCGTGGGCGCGTCATCAACAATCGTGCTGTCGTCGCCGTAAACAGGATAATACATGTCCGGATCGATGCGGCGCAAAAGATAGTTGGGGTCTTTGGAATCGAAATTACTGAAAAGATCCTTAAGCTGTCCCTCGCGCGTATCGGCGCTGGCGGTGAGCAGATATTCTCCCTTTATTTTTCCCTTGAGATAAAAGGCGCCGCGGCCATCGATATATGTCTTGTTGTCGTAATAATCGCTATCATCCGTGGTGACCAATTTGGCGGGTCCAGAAGTAGAATTTCTGCCCAAAGTCAGATCGGCTATGGCGATGTAAAACCAGTCATTATCCGGAATTGAAACATTGCGGCGGTAAACCATGCCGCGGCCGTCTTTATCAGTAACCGCGACATCGATGGAATGAGGCCCGGAGGGCATTATCTGCCGCATGGCAAATTTGCCGTTTTTATCCGCCGGAACCTGCAGTCCCAGCGCCGTGACCTTTTGTCCTTCCTTGACTTTGGTGCCGTCGATAGTGATGTTGCCTCCCTTAACGGGAATGTTGGCCATCACCCTGCTGTTTTCACCGTAACCGATTAATTTTTCCCGCTCGGGGCTTTCCTCATCCTTTTGGGCTTTACGCGATACCGGTAAAGTGAGTTCTTTGGCGGCAGTTTCGTCAAAACGTTCTTTCTCATCATAAACTCGCAGCAGGAAGTAAACTTTTTCCGGAGCGTCGGCGGGAACTTTCCATAATGCGGCTTCGTTGATTTTCACCGGCACAACGGCGTAAGGCTTCTGCTGAGAAGTTTTGCCCTTTTCAAAAATGCGCACCTCCGCCTTCTTTATCCAGAAAGCGTAGTTGGAATAAGTGTAAAATGACACCGGGGCGCTGCGCAATGCGCCGTTAGGCGTTGTCCAGACATTGAGCGCCGGCGCGACAGACAGGGGATCATAGTGAATCCGGATATCCGCCCGCTCTAGCGCCACATCAGCACAGCGCTGACGATCTGCTTCAGTTACGCCTTTCCTTAAATCCAGCGGCGCGCCGTCCACGGTAATGTTAAAAGGAACATCTGGATCAAGATCACTTTCACCACAAACAGATTTCCCTGTCTTAGCTTTCAGAACATCCTTAGGCTCATCATACCAAATGAGGATTTCCACACGCCGGTTCGCGGCCATTCCTTCCGGAGTATCGTTATCGGCGACGGGACTTTTCTGGCCTTTTCCGATAACGGCAATCTGCGATGATTCGAGATTCAGCTTTTTCTTAAAATAAGCGGCCACCACCAGGGCGCGCGCTTCGGAAAGCATTTGATTATCCGCAAATTTACTTTGCAACCTTTTGCTGATCGGCTGATTATCGGTGTGACCGGCGATTTCTATCTTTATGTTCTGTTTGCCCTTAAGTTTATCGGCAAGTTCGTCAAGACGGGCTTGCACAACAGGAGACATCACAGCGCTGCCGGACGCGAAAAGAGGAGCGCGTTTTTCATCACGCATGACCGATTTGATCCGTGCCGAGCCGGCGGGCATTTTGCCTGCCGCATCGCGCATGATCTGAACATCGCTTCCCGAAAGTCCCGATGCCTCAATCAGAACTTTCATGTCTTGTTCGGAACTGCACGGATTAGATTGTTCCACCGTCGAACAGCGGTCCACTATTCTGCCGCGGATTTCCGCGGAGGTGGAACTGCCTGGTATGGAAGACACAAATAAAATCACCACAGTGGTTGTCAGAAATCGTGAGCGCAGTATTTTCATTGTTTGGCCTCCACGATTTCTTCTTCAAAAATAAGCGGCGGGCAGTTTTTTCCCTTCTTCCAAATTACCGTCAGTGTTTCGCGCATTGCTTTAATACGCTTCTTAACCAGGCTTTTGGAATCCGCGTTCATGCGATAGGCCAGACGCACGACAGTGGGACTTTCCCGCAGCGTCTTTTCCAGCGCCTGCATTTTTTCCTGCCACTCGCTGCGCAGATTTTCACTATCAGGCTCGAAGGCCGCATCACTTACATCGATGCGCACTACGCGATGGATGGCGGCGCCGAAGTTCATCTTGATCATTTTGCCGCGGGTCGCGCGAACAGTATAAGGATTTTCCGTGGTCATGCGGAAACCGGAAGGAAGTGTACGTTCGTCCACCTTCATGATGAAATTCGAACCGCGATCGGTGTGTGGCACATGAGCGCAGGGAATGTGGAATCTTCCTTCGGCGTCGGTGGTGACAATGAGGCCGCGCGCTGTGGCCAGCCTGACATTGGCGATTCCCGGTTCTCCTTCATCCTGGTAACCGTTGATGTTTTTGTCATCGAAAACCTTGCCGATGATATCGGTGCAGTCAAACGTGGCATCGGGGATAACGCGCACGGTCGCTGTGGCAACATTAGACACAACCGTGTTGATGAGATTATTCAAAGCGTAAACCTGATTGGTGTATTCGCCTACGCCCACACCGGCGCCGACTACAAGAATCATCGTAAATGTTTTTTTCTCACCCGGCGCGAAGCTAAGGTTACGCCAAGTCAATTGACGGCCGGCGATAACAGGTTCATTCTTCACTCCGTTTAATCTGGCGCTGCCGGTGCGGTATTTAAATCCCGGCGGAGTAATATCGCGCACATCGATATTGGCCAATGTCGCCGACAGTGTATTAGTCATGGTCATTGTGTAAGGAACAAGATCGCCTATCTTAACGTTTACCAGCGGCGTTGTTTTGGTGGCGATAATCGCCCCGCCCAGTATTGGATCAATGGGAATATGGTTATTGATGACAGAGGCGGAAGTACCGGGCGTTAGATCAAAAGACAGATAATACTGCGTTGTTCCCGCGCCGGCAGAAACACCTCCCGATGATGAAGCGCAGGAACCGGGCGCGTGCAGAGGAGTCGATGTAGTGGGAGCGACATTACTTGTTTGAATTAACAGCGGACTAGGCGTGCCGGAAACATCCAACGTATTCGTGCACGAAGGAATAATAGAAGAAGGAAACGGTAAATACCCGGCCGGTACATTCACCGCCAAACCGTAAGAACCTGCCGGCGCCGTGGAAAGAAGAATAAACTGATAGATTCCTTCAATTCCGGTAACCTGTGAAGCATTGGCGGTACCGCCAACCAGGTGTATGGCTGGGTCAAATCCCGCGGGGCCGGTAATCGTTACGGTTGCACCGTTCACCGGCTGACGCGTCACCGAATCGTAAACAATACCGCCCGGATCAAGCGGCAGGCTTTGGTCAACAACGTTAGCTCCGGCGTTGAGCAGAATATTTCTGATTGTCCCATAGCTTAAATCTACGCCGGGCAAGGTGGAAACAGGGATGCCAAAAATAGTATTGCTTAGCGGATGCCGGAAGCGGATTTCATACCGGTCTGTGGGCAAACTTTCGTTATTTGGCAGCAAATTAATAAAAGCGTATTCCCCGTTCGCGTCCGTTATGGCCTGATTAATTATAGTATAAGCTGAATTATCCAGCGGATTATCGCGCTTGATTAATTCCACAATCCATCCCGGCCGGCCGGCGGACGCGCCTTCGTTATCTATTCTGTCATGATTGGCATCAAACCATACGCGCCCGGAAACCTGCGCGTATGCGGCAACGCGCTCGCCAAAATTATATCCCGTGCCGTTGGCGCCCGCGGGAAATACCGCCTGCCCAATCAAAAAAGTATCGTTGGCCGGGGAACTGCCGCCCAGCGAACCGACCGTGTCAATGCCGTCAGCGTAGCCGGACGGCTGTGTTTCTGTTATGGTGTATCCGGAGGCGTTGGGCCGGGGCAGATCGGCAAAGCTATATGAGCCGTCCGCAACGGTGATTGTTGTAATGTTGACCGCGTTCCCATTAAAATCCGTGCCCGTCAAGGTTATGGTTACGCCCTGGATACCCTGCTCGCCGGCTTCCTTGATGCCGTTGTTGTTCACATCATTATAAACATAACCGGCCAACGATCCGCCACGCTCGCCGAAATTATAGCCGGTGGCTGTGGTAAGGGCGGTAAGGATGATACCGGAGATGACATCGTTGCCGACCGTGCCGCCTGCTGTGCCCGCGGCATCTAGCCCGTCGGCCCAGGCAGCAGGCTGGGTCTCCGTGATGGTGTACCCGGCGGCATTTGAGAGAGGCAGATCGTTAAAGAAGTAGGCGCCGGTAGAATCGGTGGTGACCGTTACACTGACCGTGTTTCCGTAGGTGTCGATGCCAGTCAAGGTAAGCTGAACTCCGGCAATGCCGCTCTCACCACCACCCATGACGCCATCATTATTCCGGTCTAAGTAGACAAATCCCGCAATACTTGATCCTTGTTCCACCGTTACTGTGCCGCATATGTTTGTGTTGTTCGCGCTATTGATATCTATTGAGACAGTGGCAAGGGAGGCGCAATTGGTCGTCGTGTGCGGCGCAGCAGGATAGGAGGTAACTCTGACGGGAACCGTAATAGTTCCGGTAGCGCCATTGCTGACAGTACCCAGAGAACAACTGAAAGCTGTCTGTCCGGCGCTGCCGGTACAGGTCATAATGGAGAAGGTGCCGTTGGTGACATTAATAATTGGCGTGCCGGTCAATTCCATTCCGGCCGGAAGCGTATCACTGAGCACGACATTGTCAGCTTCCGCCAGGCCGCTACCGGTATTGTTACGTATGGAAATGGTCCAATTAAACGGCTGTCTCATTTCCACCGTGCTAAGCGACGGCACTTTGCTCAATATCTCAATATCAACCTTCGACCGGACAGTCGTGTCTTCGGTCACGGAATTATTTTCGGGAAGCGTGTCCGGGTAACCCGCTCTCGTTTCGGCTGAACTAACGGTTGCGCTGTTATTGTCGACACCTTTCTGGATACCTTCCATCACTACGGAAATCGTCCTGTTCTCAGTAACCGGAATATCACCCAGATCGCAGGTGAGAATATTGCCTACCGGCGCCCCGCAGCTGCCGGTTGACGGCGTGGCATTGACAAAGGAAAGCCGCGTTGAGGGCAGATTGTCCACCACCTGCACTGCTGTGGCATACGACGGACCATTGTTGGTGACTATTATGGTATAGGTAACGTTGTCCCCCACGGCAACCGGGTCCGGACTGTCTGTCTTGTTCAACAGCAAATCGTGGCTGGGGCTAGTAACTTGTGTGTTTGTTGCTATTGGCCCGTTGTTGCCAGTATTGCTTTCAGACGTGTCTGTCGTTACTGCAGCGCTTGCGGTGATCGTAGCCGGGAAAGATCCAGAAACAGCCAGTGTCGGACGGACAATAATCGTAACGGTGCGCTGACCGCCCAAGAGGGCGATGCTGCCAAGGTTACAGGTTACCGTTTTGTTGCCATTTGTCGTAATAGTTCCAGAGGGGCCAGGAGTGATACTGCAACTCCCCGCTGAAGGACTGGCGGACAAAAAAGCCACCCCTTCAGGAAGGATAATTGTAATGGTGCCATCGGCGGCATTGCTGGGACCGTCATTGATGATCGTTCCCACATAGGTCAGGTTGGTGCCCACCGCCAGCGGATCGGGTGTGTCGGTAATAGTGGCGCGTACATCGGCAATGGGATTTACGACGGTGGTAATTGTAGCGCTGGTGTTGTCGGCGATGTTTGCATCGACTACATCGCTGGAAACTGCGTAGGCGCTATTGGTGCGGTTACCTTCCCCCCGGGGACGGACACGGGCCGTGACAATAGGGCAATTGTCTCCCTGGGTACACTGCGGGATACTCGTAAATGTGCAGGTAATGCGCCGACCGGTGCTTCCGGATGTCGCACTCGAGCAGGAGCCGCCAATGGCGATACCGTTGGCGACAACGGCATCGATAAACCCAGCACTGGTAGCACCCACGCTGTTATTTATGAGGTTGGTAAAGGTATCGGTAAGAGTAACCGTTGTTGCCGTAACTGTCGAAACGTTGACGATCTCAATCGCATAGGTGAGTATCTCCCCGGCGTTGACCGGGTCTGGCGAATCGGTCTTATATACCTGGAGGTCGGTGGGATATTCCTGAGAAGTCACCGTTACACTTGCGCAATTATTGGCCGGATTGTTGTCCTCCGGCTCTCCGCCTGACGCACAAACCTCGTTTTCAAGAGCGCCCGTCGTCGTTGCCGTCACGTATATATCCACAACCGGGGACGTCGCGCCCACAGCCAGGCTGCCGGGGCGCGTACAGGTGATTGTGTCAGGGCCGGTAAGCGGCAATGTTGTGCATGTCCATCCGTTTGTTGCCGCATAGCTGTTGGCGGTGATACCGGCCGGTAGTTGATCGGTCATCGTCAGGGTGCCGCCGGAGACCGGTGAGGGACCGAGGTTGGTCACGGAAATTCGGTAACGGAACTGTACTCCCTGTTGCACCAATAGTGGTGTCAGTGCGGTACCATCAGCACGGCGTGCCGCTTTGTTTGCCCTCAAATCGGCATTAGGACCCAAAATGTTGGTGGTAACCGAGCTGCTATTGTTACCCGGAGACGGGTCGGTAAAACCAGGGGTTGTGCTGGTTACCGTGCCTGTATTGACAATACCGCTGCCGATTGTCGTTGCGGTGACGGGAATGGTGATAGCCGGTAGTGTCTGAACACCGGAACCGATACCGGCGGCCCGGGTACAGATAACCAGCTGAGACGCGACGGAACAAGACCAACCGGTGCCGGAGGGAGTACCAATAGTGAAATTCACCGGGATGGTGTCCGTCACTTCGATGTTTGACGAATTGTCTCCCGTGCTGCTAACGGTAAGGACATAGTCGAAACTATTCCCCTGTATGATCGGGTTGAGCACGCTCTGCGTCTTTGTTATGGCTAAATCAAACCCTGCAGTCACTTCGGTATTAACCGTTACGGTGTTATCGCTCGTGTCCGGATCCTGAGGCGCCGTAGGGCTGGTGATGGTAGCACTGGCCGAGTTGGTGAGGGTACTTGGCGAGGCCGCGGTCACTGTGCCGCTGAACGGACCGATGACCCGGTTTCCGCCCGCGGCAATGGAACCGGATAAGGTACAGGTAAGCACCTGACCAACCCGGGTACAGCCGCTGGGAGGCGAACCGATAAATGCAAAACCAGTCGGCAGGTTATCGACAACTTGGACGTCTGTGGCCGCATCGGGGCCGGCGTTGGTCACCGTCAGGGCATATGACAGCGTCGCTCCGGATTGCACCGAAGGCGTTGGGCTGGCGGTCTTGGTCAACGCCAGGTTTGCGCCGGCGTTGACGGTGGTAAGTTCGTCCTGAGAATTATTGGTCGTATCGGGATCGATAAAACCCGGTGTCGTGCTGGTAACGGAGGCGCTGTTGGTAATAGTCCCTGATTGAGTGGTGCGAATACGCACCTCAACGGTTGCTTCTGCCTGCGGAGCCAGTGTTCCCAAATTACAAATAACCTGACGATTGGGATCGGAACCGGAAGGAGAGCCACAACTTCCCTGGGATGCAACAGCGCTTACAAAGACAATCCCGCTAGGTAGCGTGTTTGTCAGCTGGACATTGTCCACTGAATATTGTTCGCCGTTATTGGTGACACGTATTGTATATGTAACTTCACCACCGGCAATTGCCGGGTCAGGGCTGTCATCATGGTTAAGGACTAAATCATATTCAGCCGCAAACGATGTACCGGCGGCCCCTACAAAGACAACAAGGAAAAGGCAAAGCAAAAAAAATAGCGACTTTTTAAATTTTATCATTTAATCCTTTAATTCAATATTTAAGTTTACTAAGCTTTTGTTTTTTATCACGCTGATAACTATGGAACAATTGTATTTTATCAATGTGCATATTAAAATAAATGTTTAAAATACAGCAATTTTCAGGCCAAACGGAGGGGGTAAAAGCAGATAAAACACTATACTATTGCAAACTATGGATATGAAAAATAATATTAGCCTTGCATCTAAATTTAAAACTGTTACCTGGCATTGATGGACGCGAAAAAATCCCAAAAATTGATGATTTATCTACAATATTTGCAGATATTCAAGGGCGCAGCTATAGGCTTTTAGACAAATAAGTTCTTCAATCTGTAGCTTGATAAAAATTTTACGCGGGAATTGTATCATTCACTTTTAAAAGACCCTTCCATGGCGATTTCGGCAATGCTTTTTCTGGATGATGGAAATTCGCGCTCCTGCTGATAGGCGGGCAAGTTTTCTTTCTTGCCCGGCTTGCCCACGGCAATCATCGCTTCCACCTGATAGCCATCGGGAATACCTAAAATTTCTTTTGCCTTGTCATAATCAAATCCCTGCATGCCGTGCACAACCAGCCCCATGAGCGAGCCCTGCAGAGCGAAATTTTCCCACGCGGCGCCGGCATCGTAGGAGTGGGTGCGGGCGTGTTTGTTATTATCAAACGTGGTCTTGGAAATAACGACAATCAGCACGGCGGCATTTTTTGCCCAAACCTGATTGCCTTCGGCCAGCAGATTAAAAAATGTTTCCCAGTGTTTGGTATTGCGGCGGGCATAAATAAATCGCCATGGCTGGTTGTTGTTGGCAGAAGGCGCCCAGCGCGCCGCTTCAAAAAGCGCAGACATTGTTTTTTCTTCAATTTCTTCGCCGGACATGGAGCGCGGCGACCAGCGGTTTAAAAAAATTTCATAAACATTATATTCCGGTTTTCTGTAATCCCTGATGTTCATAATGAGACTCCTAATTTAGAATTGTCATTGCGAGTTCACGATAGTGAGCGTGGCAATCTTCATGCCTCTTCATTACTACTAGATTGCTTCGTCGCCTTGCTCCTCGCAATGACGGATGTAACTATCTTTTTTTATTTAAATATTCCTTTATCTCTTTCAGTTCCATACAATTAAGGCAATCCTCTTTGGAAAGCCACCCCTTGCGCGCGATTTTAATACCAAAGCCAATATCGAGCAAGCCGGCAATTTGATGGGCATCGGGATTTATCGCGATTTTCACGCCCTTCTTTTTAGCGTAAATGCAGTGCCGCCAATCCAGATCCAGCCGGTGCGCGTTGGCGTTTAGTTCAATAGCCTTGCCGAATTTTGCCGCGGTATCGATTATCTCTTCCATATTTACAGCGTACGGCTCGCGCGACAAAAGCAGGCGGCCGGTTGGGTGCGCAAGCATCGTGGTGTATTTATTTTGCAGGGCGTTTTTTATGCGCGCGGTCATTTCCTGCGCGGGCATATTAAAGTTGGAATGAACGGCGGCGATGACAAAATCAAAGCGCGCCAGTGTTTTTTCATCATAATCCAGGGAACCGTCGGGTAAAATATCGGATTCGATTCCTTTGAAAATATGAAACGGTTTTAATTTTTCGTTGAGCTTGTCGATGAGTTCGTGCTGTCTTTTAATATCATCTTCTTTTATACCGCCGGCGTAAGCTGCGGAACGGCTGTGATCGGAAATACCGATGTAAGCGAGACCCATCTTTTTTGCCGCCTGCGCCATGTTCTCCAGAGACTCGCCACCGTCGCTGAAATTTGTATGCACGTGAAAGATTCCCCGTACGTCTTTTTCTTCCACCAGCTTCGGCAGTTCATTTTTTTCCGCGGCCTGGATTTCTCCCATGTTCTCGCGCAGCTCCGGCTCGATAAACTGTAATTTCAGCGCGGCAAAAAGCTCTTCTTCATTTTTGCATTTGATATTTTCCTCGCCGCGGAAAAGGCCGTATTCATTCATCTTGAGCCCCATTTCCTTGGCGCGGCCACGCATCGCGGTATTATGTTCTTTGGATCCGGTAAAATGATGCAGAGCATAGGGATACTCGTCGGGCGTCACGATGCGCAAATCGGCATTGATGCCCGATTCTAACACCACGCTGACTTTTGTCTCACCGCTGGCGGTGACGTTTTCCACCTGTTTATAGGATGTAAAATGTCCGGCCAGCTTTTCGGGATTTTTTGTTGCGGCCAGAATATCGATATCTTTGATGGTCTCATTGCCACGCCGCAGCGATCCGGCAATACTGATAGACAAAATATTTTTTTCCTTTTTTAGATAATTCAGCAAAACATCCGCTTCGGCAGCGACTTCGGCATACAATCTTCTTTCCTTATAAACTTTTAGCTTGGCGATGCCGGCCAGGATATTATCCTGCGTTTTTTTCCCGAAGCCCTTCAGGTCAACGAGGCGGTTTTCCAGACAGGCATATTCTAATTCGCCCACACCCTTTATGCTCAGTTGCTCATACAGTGCGTGAATTTTTTTTGGTCCCAATCCCGGTATTTTCAACATCTCCAGATGGCCGGGCGGAACAGAGGCCTTGAGCTTTTCGTAGTATTCGAGCTTCCCCGTTTTAATCAACTCGGTTAATTTTTTGCTGATAGCCTCGCCGACACCTTCAATTTCGGAAAGCCTGTTTTGTTCCACCAGTTCATTAAAATCAGTATCTATTTTTTCCAGATTGCGGGCGGCATTCTGGTAGGCTCGGGATTTAAATGGATTTTCTCCTGTTAAATCCAGAAGCGTGGCTATGTCCTCCAGCACCTGAATAACTGTTTCTTTAGTCAGCATTTTTTTCATCGCTACTAAGATTTATTGTATCCGTTTTGTCGCCGCAAAGCATTATTTATAATTTTATTGAGGGATTACTTGACATTCCAGTTTTAACAATATATAAGGCGCGCACCTCTGTTGATGAGCATAGCTTAATTTTAGTCCCCATCGTCTAGAGGCCTANNCGACGTCCCCATCGTCTAGAGGCCTAGGACACGGGCCTTTCACGCCTGTAACCGGGGTTCGACTCCCCGTGGGGACGCCAAAATAAAAAAGGGCAAACTTTTCAGTTTGCCCTTTTTGTTTACCAAAATTTTATTTTTCCTTTTTCTTGGTTTCCGTCTTTTTTGCCGCAGTTTTCGCTTTTGTCGCGGTTGTCTTTTCCTTGGCCGGGACTTTTGCTGTTTTTTCTTTGGTTTCTTTTTTTGCCGGAGCTTTAGCCGGTTTTTCTTTCTCTTCTTTTTTGGCTTTAACCGGAGTCTCGGCTTCAGACGTTTTCGGTTTTGCTGCCGGTTCGGCAACTTCCGCCTTTACAGGTTTTTCCTCTATTTTAGGTTCAGGCGGCGCGACAACTTCCATAGGCTTTGGCTCTTCCACAGGCTCAGGTGGAGCGGCAGGCTTTGGTATTTCCACCGGCTTGGCAACTTCTACTGGTTTTGGCGCGGCTTCAGAAGCGGGTTTTGGTTTGGGAGGCGCAGCTTCTGCAGGTTTTTTGGCTTCAGGCGCGGGCTTTGAAGGTTTGCCCTTTTCTTTAGATTCTGCTTTAGGTTTTTTCTCTTTTTTCTTCGGGCATTCTACCAATTTCTGCGCTTTTGCCTGCGCAAGTTCTTCCGCCTTATTTACATATTTTTCAAACACGGCGATTCTGACATTCGTTTGTCTTATTTTAGATTTAAGGCTTTTTACCAGAGGGTCGCTTTTTGCTTTGTCCTCGCTGATACCCTTTTGAGCTAATTGCTGCAGGCGTAATTTCAATTTTTTCTCAAAAACTCGACGTTGTTCCAGTCTCACATTCTTGCTTTTCGACGGCATTTTCCCCTCCACCTTTATTCAAATTATTGATTCGAGCGAGTAAATAGCAATATTTTCAACTGAAAGCCACAAAAATATTACTCCGGCAATATAAGCGCCTTGCAAATTGTATTTTTTTGCCTGGCCACGCCTTTCCCCCGCTAAATTTCTGTTCGTTCCTCAACGTAGCTGCTTAACGGATTTCCTCCAATACTCCAATGACTTCAATATGTTGAGTTTGTGGAAACATATCCAGTGGGAGAAGGCTTTGCAGCTTATAACCTTGCTCACGCAGATATTTTACATCTCGCGCCTGGGTTGCCGGATTGCAGGAAATATAAATTATTTTGCGCGGCCTCATGGAGCAAATGGATTTAAGAACAGACGGGCTGCAGCCGACACGCGGCGGATCCAAAAGCACCATGTCTGTTTTATGTTCTAGCGATAAAAATTCTCCCGGGAGTATTTCTTCTACATCACCCTGAAAAATATTTATATTTTTCGCGCCGGATTTTGAGGCATTAATTTCAGCGCACCCCACAGATGAAGCATCCCGCTCAATGCCAATAATATTTTCAACATAAGACACCAGAAAAACAGAAAACAGCCCGCTGCCGCAATAGGCATCAATCAGCGTGCTTATTTTTTCATTTTTCACCGCGGCGCATACTTCATCGACCATGTTATCTGTCATGTACAAATTGGCCTGGAAAAACCCTTCACGCGGCACGAGAAATTCTTTTGATTTAACCAAGCGGGTAATTGTTTCCTTACTTTCTTTTCCGCCAGAGGATTTGCCCGACCAAATTGTGTGTTTATCTTCCGCGCCGTGCGCCCTTGCCTGACTTGCGCGAAGAGCATGAATTTTTTCGTTTATTGTTTCCTCCACAATTTCACAGCGCTCGATATCCAACACCTTCCCGCCGGACACATCCATAAAACCGAATTGCACGCCGTCCGCTTTTTTAAACGCGTGCAACTGTGCTTTGCCGCGGTAATGATAAATTTGTGGCGAAGCAATCATTTCGCGGACAGGCGGCGCGGCGATACCGCCTATTTTTTCAAAAGCATCGACAACTTGTTTTTTCTTAATGGCCAGCTGACTTTCGTAATTTATATGCTGATAACAGCACCCCCCGCAATTTGCATAGTAGCGGCAAAGAGGCGTTACCCGCTCATCAGACGGCTTAATAATTTT
>DHGA01000049.1:90016-90159 GCA_002402545.1 Syntrophaceae bacterium UBA4810 | reverse complement strand
CCGGCGCGGGCGCGGGAATTCTCAGCGGCGTTTCCACTTCCAGAAAATCGTGATTGAAAAAATATAGGCGGATATTTTGAATCAATCCGGCGCGCAGATCCAAATAATTTTTTTTACGCGCCAGATTATGTGTATCGTCAAAA
>DHGA01000049.1:0-89860 GCA_002402545.1 Syntrophaceae bacterium UBA4810 | reverse complement strand
CGGTCTTCAAACAGCAGTATCTCCACATCAAGATTATCGATTAAGAAATTATTGGCATCTCCTACCTGTTCCTCGGTTAGATAAACTTGTTCGTAATTTTCGTTGTCCATGAAACAGTATTNNTCGGCCGGTTCAAAGTTGTCCACGGAACGGAAGGTACGCTCAAACTGGTTTCCGTTGATCATGTTTTTAAGCTTGGTGCGATACAGAGCCTGCCCCTTACCGGGTTTGACAAAATTGAATTCGATGATTACATATGGGTCGTTGTCGATTTTCAGGCGCAGCCCTTTTCTTAAGTCGCTTGCGGTGTACATAAATAATCATTCTCCTTAATTACTGACACTTCAGTAATTTGATTTTTAATTTGAAGTTCTTCCTAATCTAATTAAGTAAAATTGTCAAAAAAATATTGATATTTGTGCATCTGGGCTTTTGTGGATGAAGAAATGCTGACTAGGGGTATTTTACCTGCTTTTCCCGGGATATCGGCAACATATTGGGGAAGGGCAAGGCCCGAACATTCACGGCGGAGATTTTCCATCATTTTTATGCCTGATTCTATACTCGTGCGAAAATGCCAGCAACCCTTTACCGGCTCGCAGTGAAAAAGGTAATAAGGTCGGACAGATATTTTTTGCAGGCCGTAGAGAAGCGCACGCATTTTGTCTTCAGAATCGTTAACCCCTTTTATAAGAACAGATTGATTGGAAACAGGAATCCCGGCTTCCTGCAGCATGTTACAGGCGCGTGCCGCGTCAGCCGTAAGTTCCGCCGGAGAATTAAACTGGGTGTTAAACCAAAGAGGACGATAGCGCTTTAGTATCCGGCAAAGGGTTTTTGTTATTCTCATGGGCATTACGGCAGGCATACGGCTGCCGATGCGGATAATTTCCACGTTTTGGACAGTTTTGATGCCGGCCAAAATGATTTCCAGTTTTTCGTCGTCATAAATTAGAGGATCGCCGCCGGATATGATTACTTCTCGTATTTGCGGTGATTTCTCCAGATAACGGATAAAGCCGCCAAGACGAGTTTTAAAATTTCCGCTGTTTGGTTTAGCCCAGAATCTTTTTCGGTTGCAGTGACGGCAGTGTACGGCGCAAACCTCAGTAACCAACGCCAGACAGCGATCAGTATAGCGATGAATCAATTTTGGGACGGGCATTTTACTATCTTCTTCCAGCGGGTCTTCGGGGTATTTTTGTCCCAATGTTATTTCGCGCATGTCCGGTATGCACTGCGCCGTTATCGCATCTCCGGAAGCGTCCTCTTGAATCAAAGAAAGATAGTAAGGTGTAACAGCCATGGGATATACAGAGGCGATTTTGTCCGCGTTTATTTGGTTTGGAAAATATTTGATGGGAAAATGTTTTATTGAGGATATTTTTGTGAAGCGATTTTGCAATTGCCAGCGCCAGTCCCCCCAGTCTTTAGAGGAAGCATTTTTAAAAGACGATAAAACGATTTTTTTGTTCATAAGCCTGCGAAATTAAATTTTAATCAAGGCGCTTTTCCTAACACAATTTTCAGAGCTTGCAAAGCCAATCCCCGTTTAATTATCAAGAGAAAAATAATACAGGAAAGCATGCGCAAGTCATGATATATTGCCCATGGCTGGAAAATACACAGGGAGATCATTGGGTTGAATACTCTGCAGAAACGTAAAGAGCGGGTCGCTATATTATCGGTTATGTCCAACTCTTTGCTGGTGGTATTTAAACTGATTGTGGGTTTATTGATTGGCTCCGTGGCGATTATCTCCGAGGCTATTCATTCCGCAATGGATTTACTTGCTTCGTTCATTGCGTTATTTTCTGTTAAAAAATCATACCTTCCTGCTGATGACGCGCACCCCTTTGGTCATGGTAAATTTGAGAGCATTTCCGGCTTAGTGGAAGCCGCGCTGATATTTATCGCGGCTTTTTGGATTATTTTTGAGGCGGTAAAAAAATTTACATCCAGCCAGCAAATCGAAGCTCCCGCCTGGGGTGTCGCGGTGATGCTTTTTTCCGCGGTAATGAATTATATCGTTTCACGTAATTTGTTTAAAGTTGGCCGCGAGGCGGATTCCATCGCTCTGGAGGCGGACGCCTGGCATTTACGCACGGATGTTTATACTTCACTGGGCGTAATGTGTAGCCTTTTGGTAATCTGGATTGGCCGTCATTTTTGGACAGGTTTAAATCTTTACTGGCTGGATCCTGCCGCGGCAATATTTATAGCCATTTTTATTTTAAAGGCGGCTTATGATTTAACGTCAAGGGCTTTAGGCGATTTAATAGATGCAAAATTGCCGGCTGATGAAGAGAATTGGATTCGTAAAATAATCGCGGACCATCAGCCGGATATTCGCGGTTTTCATAGGTTAAAAACACGCAAGGCGGGAAACTTCCGCTTCGTTGAATTTCATATCAAAGTCAATCCGCAGATGAGCGTGACTTCCTCGCACGAAATTACGAGAAATTTAAAAATAACCATTTTTAACAAATTGCCGAACGCCACAATTAATATTCATGTTGAGCCCTGTGATGGAAATTGTACCGATGAGTGCGCGGCCGGCTGTTTTTTGGAAAAAGAACAAAGACCGGGGTTCTTCTTAAATCCCGCGGGCTAAATATAAAATATTATTGTTGGCGGCACTAAAAACATTCCAGCCGCGCGAAATCGCGCAAAGTGTTTATTTGACGCACGGTTGAAAATACATTAAGATCAAACAAACCGTAAATTCAGTTTCTATAGTAAAGAAAGGATAATTTTCATGAAGCCTGTTAAACATATTTCTGTATTATTTTTATCTTTATTTTTCGTATTTTTATCCGGAGTTTCTTGCGTGGCGCAGGGGCCGGGAAGCAGGGAACTGGTTATTCTCTTCACCCACGATTTGCATTCGTATTTTCTCCCTCATAGGATATTGACACAAGACAATCAGATAGAAGAAGCGGGCGGATTCGCGAAACTCGCCTATATAATAAAAGAACAGCGCATGTATCACGGAAACAAATCCCTGCGTATTGACGCGGGTGATTTTTCCATGGGAACTTTGTTCCACACTTCATTCGCGACGGAAGCTTCTGAATTACTGCTTATGGGGAAAATGGGATATGATTTGACAACTTTGGGTAATCACGATTTTGATTTTCATACTGATGGTTTGGCAAAAATGCTGCAAACGGCAAAGAGTAAAACCAATCAGCTGCCGGGTATCGTCGCGTCCAACATTATTGTGGATGCCAAAACAAAAGACGGCGCGGCTCTGCAGCAGGCGTTTAACGATTATCCTGCCACGCAATACAAAATATTAGAAAGAAACAAGGTGCGTATTGGCATATTCGGTATTATCGGTAAAGATGCCGCGGAAAACACGCCCTTTGTAAAATCTGTAAAGTATGCTGATCCGGTCAGCGCCAGCAAGCGCGTGGTGAATATTTTGCGCAAGAAAGAAAAAGTGGACCTGATTATCTGTCTTTCTCATAGCGGAACATACAGAGCCAAGGTTAATAAAAAAGAAAGCAAGGTATCCGAAGATGAACTACTGGCAAAAAAAGTTCCGGAAATCGATATTATAATCAGCGGCCATACGCACACAGTTTTGTCCCAGCCCATTAAAGCGGGAAAAACAATAATTGTTTCCGCAGGAAAATACGGAGAATATTTGGGAATTCTGAGAGTGTATCATGCAAAGGGTAAACCTGTGCGCGTGGCCTCATATGATTTAAGAAAAGTTACCGCGGGGATTCCCAATGACCCAATTATCGTGGAAGAAATCGATCATTATAAAGATATAGTTAACCGTAAATTCTTGTCATTATATAATTTATCCTTTGATAAAGTCATCGCCGAAAGCGCTTTTAATATGGAAACTATAAATTCGGCTTATGAAAATCCCCGGGAGATGGGTTTGGGTAATCTGATTGCCGATTCCTACCGGTACGCGGTGAAGAAAGCGGAAGGGAAAGATTATGAGCATGTTCATCTGGCTATGGAGCCGCTGGGTCTGATAAGGGATTCTTTTCTTAAAGGGAAAATATCCACAGCCGATATCTTTCAGGTTTTATCGCTTGGCGTAGGCAAGGATGGTGTCGCGGGTTACCCGCTGCTTGCTTTTTATGTTACCGGAAAGGAACTTAAAGACATTCTGGAAGTGGAGGCGTCAATCGCTCCGGCCATAAAGATAGGCGCTCATCTGCAGGTTTCAGGAGTAAAATTTACGTTTAATCCGCACAGGATATTGTTTGATAGAGTAAAGCAGATATTCGTGCAGAATGAAAAGGGCGATTATGAGCCGCTGGATTATAATAAGCTATACAGGGTTTGTTCTAATCTCTATGCGGGTGGCATGATTAACTATATTTCCAAGGTTACGTATGGCTTGTTAAGCATCAAACCCAAGGATAGGGAAGGCAATCGTTTGGAGGATTTAAAGCAGGCCACAATTTACATGGATAAGTCTGCCGGCAAGCAAAAAGAACTGAAGCAGTGGATCGCGCTTCTTCAATATCTGCGTTCGTTCCCGGATGTTAATAAAAACGGCATTCCTGATATACCGGAAAAATATCGTTCGCCGGAAGGTCGTTATGTGTCTGAGCCTTCGAAAAATTTGAAGGACATATTCGGCGGCGCCAATATGATCACTTACGGTGTTCTTATCGGCGGATTTATTGTTTTGTGCATTTTTATCTTTTTGGCATGGTTTGCCACGGTAAAAATCAGAAAATACACAAAAAAATAATTTTGTGATTGGGGGCAAAAATACCTGCGCGTTGAATTATTTTCCTTTGTAAAGAAAGCGCTCAAAAAAACGGTTATAAGCTGTCCAGCCGGAATCATCTTTTGATGAATCGGAGATGAACGTTTCAAACGCGTTCAGTTTGGCGTCAAGGTCATCGATATAATGGACAACAAGCGCCTCCAGTGTTTTCGGACGTTTGGGGGAACCGAATTCAAATTCTCCGTGGTGGCTTAAAAGCAGATGACGCAGTTGCATGGATAACTGTTCGGGAAAATCAGGCAGGGAGGCGATAACCTTGTTAATCATTTCCACGCCCATGACAATGTGGCCGATTAATCTTCCTTCGTCGCTGTAATCAATCAGGCTCTGATAGGTAAATTCATGAATTTTGCCGATATCGTGAAATATTCCGCCGGCAATGAGCATATCTTTATTGAGTTTGGGATAATGTTCAGAAACTTTTTCCAGCAGGCGCACAACGGAAAGAGTGTGCTCCAGCAGGCCGCCCAGATAAATATGGTGAAATCCTTTGGCCGCGGGCGCTTTTTTAAAAAGTTGCGCATTATTTTCGTCACGGAAAAAAACATGCAGCAATTCTTTTAAATGTTCGTTTTGGATTTTATCTATATAAGAGATTATTTCATCAAACATAGAGTTTACATCTTTGTTGACAAAGGGAAGATAATCCGCCGGTTCTATTTGTTCCCAGGGTGTTGTTTTTATAGTGAAGATGGAAAGCTGAATCGCGTTTTTATAACTGGCGGCGTTGCCTTCGATAAAAATTATATCACCTTTTTTAAACAGGCGGTCCAATTCCACGGCGTTTTCCCACACCTTGCTGTCGATTTCACCGCTTTTATCTTTAAGGCGTAAGTTTAAATATGGTGAGCCCTTTTGGGAAAAGGCCATATTCTTTTCCGCGACTAAAAAAGTTTCCGCGATTTTGTCGCCTTTTTTAATGTCTTTGACATAGATAGCTTTATTCTTCAAATGATTACCCGCCTTTCCTGAGAATATATGTTCATTTTTCCGCCGCGCACATAACCGATAGAAGTTATATTCGCTTTTCTTAAAAGTTCAACAGCTTTTAAAGTAGGCGCGGAATGTGAAATAATTGCCGGTATGCCCATATTCCATGCCTTATAGACAATCTCGGAAGAAATTCTGCCAGTGGTCAGCAAAATAGCGTCGTCAGCATTTATTTCCCGCAGGAGGCAGTATCCCGCGAGCATATCGATAGTATTATGACGCCCGATATCTTCGCGTAAAACAAAGATTTGATCTTCACGCGCCAGGGCGGAACAATGCGTGCCGTGTGTTTCTTTGTGTATTTGCGTACCATCCAAAAGGTCTTTCATTAATTTCAGCGCAGCGCCTGTTTTTATCCGGAAAGAATCCGGTACATTCAGCGGCAAAAGAGAATCAATATGCGCCTGGCCGCGGGCGCCGCTGGAAGCGATGTTGGTGACATTCGCCGCGTTGTATTTTTTATCTTCTTTAAGAATTACATTGACGCGACGGGTATCGTTATTAATTTCGATTTTCAGTATTTGATCGCGCGAGCTGATAATTTTTTCTGATTTTAAAAAACCTGCCGCCAGTTCGTCGGGGTAACTTCCCGCGCAGGCGATGTTCGCGGCGGATTTGCCGTTTAGAAGAATTTCCAGGCTGACTTCCTGTATTATTTTCACCGGCGCCGGAGACATCGAATCGCTGTCCGCGCAATATATATCTATTGTTTTTATTACCTTGTTTTTATTGTTCATTCTTTCTCTCTTAAAATACGATGGTCGCCAACGCGCACCGTCAGTTTGTTTGTGTCAAAATATTCCATCAGGGGAATTATGTATTTGCGGGAAAGTCCGGTAAGTTCTTTAAAACTAACAGGCGTTGCCTTGCCTTCTTTTATAAGCAGCGCTTTGTAGTTTTTGCGCAGATTATCAAGAGCGTCGCGCGTGAAAATCAGTTCTTCGTTGATTTTAATTAAAGAGCCTTCTTTGAGCATAAGTTTGATTATACTTTGCGCTTCCGCTTTTTTATCCTGAAAACTGCTGATAACATCCTTAAGCGAAGGTGGAGTCAACGCGGCTTCATTATATATTTTCAATATTTCCTGGCGAATCTTGTTCAAATCATCGGCAAGCGTCACTTTGTGTCCGAAAAGGCGAACCGTTTCCTTGTCAACTTCAATTGTTTTGTTGGAGATCAGGTTCTGCAAAAGCATGAAAAATAGCTTGGGCGATATATCGCGCCCCAGCGAAGCTTTGAGTTCTTCTTTGGAAATACCTTCCCGCAAAGGGTTTTTTTTCTGATATTGAGTGATTATCTCCGCCACGTTTTTGACAAGTTTCTCATAAAAGGACGCGGAGATTATATTTGTTTCTTCTTTATCGGTAATAAGGGCGGTTTTTTGGGAGAGAATAGACTGCAGCGCTTCTTTGATATTTTTTGCGCTTGTCCCAAGCCGGAAAACGAGATGGCGTAAATTGGTTCCGGCAAATCCCGCTCTTTCCAGAATAACTTCTATTTTTTTGGGCAGCGTGCCGTTTAAAAGCGTGTTCAATTCCTCAATAACTTTTTTGTTGAGCCTTTTATGTTTGGGCGGCAGCGGATCAATAATCAGGCCGCCGCCTATTGTGGTGATGGGCGAATAGCTGCGCAGGACAAAATGGTCGCCTGCCACTACAACGTCTTTTTTTTCCAGGATAAGCTGAGCAAACCCGTTTTCAACCGGCGCCAATTCGTCTTTTTCCATTAAAATGACGCGGGCGATAATTTCGCTTGTTCCTGTATGCAGGCGTACAAGTGTCCTGTTTTTAAGGCTTTTGGCGTTATTTTTTAGATATTCGATAAAAACATCCAATCTGATTGTGGGAATAACAGTCCCAGGCCGTACCAAAACATCGCCGCGCTGCAGAGAATCTTTTTCAATACCCTGCAGATTGATGGCCGTGCGTTGTCCGGCGGTAGCTTCTTGAGTGGCTTGGTTGTGCACCTGAATGCCTCTGATGCGGGCGCTGATTTCTTCCGGCAAAATAAAAATATCTTCTCCTACGCTGATGGAATCGGAAATCAGCGTTCCGGTGACAACAGTACCGAATCCTTTCATCGTGAAAACCCTATCTACGGGCAGGCGGAAAATGCCGCAATCATTTTTTTCGGGAATATTTTTTACGGCGGTATCGAGCGCGGCGGTTAATTCGTTAATGCCTTTTTGTTTCAGCGCGGAAACGGGAATAACCGGCGCGCCTTCCAAAAAAGTACCTTTCAGAAATTCCCGAATTTCATTTTTTACCAATTCCAGCCAGTCGTTTTCCACCATATCGATTTTGGTCAGCGCGACTAAGCCTGTGCGTATCCCCAAAAGGGAACAAATATTGAGATGCTCTTTTGTTTGCGGCATAATGCCTTCATCCGCCGCGATAATCATCATTACCAAATCTATGCCCGCGGCGCCGGAGACCATATGTTTGATAAATTTTTCATGGCCGGGAACATCGACAATGCCCAGTGTTTGGCCGGAAGGGAGCTGAAGCGAGGCAAACCCCAGCTCTATAGTAATGCCCCTTTCTTTTTCTTCTTTTAAACGGTCGGTATCGGTGCCGGTGAGCGCTTTGATTAAAGCGGTTTTTCCGTGGTCCACATGGCCTGCCGTGCCCAAAACAAAATGTTTCATTGTATGTGCCTGTAAATATCCTAATATAATGATATGAAGTAACAAACAACGCGCATTTTCACAACATTAAATTTATTAAGCATTTATAAATAGCCGGTGTTTATTTAATTGTTGAAAATACAGACGGGAATTGCTACAAGCCGCAAATCGAGGTGTTTAGTTTGCGCGTGCTGGGGATTGATTACGGAGAGAAAAGAATGGGCGTGGCCGTTTGCGATGAACTGGGGCTCATGGCGCATGGTTTGCCCACGATATTCAGAAAAACAAAAAAATATGATATGGAGATTCTGGCTAACCTGATTAAAAGCCACGACATAGAAAAAATCGTTATCGGATACCCGGTGCGTCTTGACGGTTCGGAAGGCATTCAGTGTGAAAAAGTAAACCGTTTTGCTGCTGTGCTGGAAAATACCTTTTCCCTGCCGGTAATTAGATGGCCGGAGACAATGTCCACGAAGGAAGCCGAGGAAATGCTGATGAATTCCGGCTACGGTTGGAAAAAAAGAAAAGAGAAAGTCGATAAACTTGCCGCTACCCTGATTCTTCAGGGATATCTTGATTCCCTTTCCGGCAAGACCAAAAATTCCCCTGGAGAAAATTAAAAAAATAATGAACAATCCTTTTGGTAAAAAAAATTCTCAGGCGGTGCCCAATAGCGCGGGCGGCAAATCAACGCAGGCAAAAGATAATAGTAAACCGGTTAAGCATGTTTTGCCGGATTCTATCCTTAAAACGATAAAATACATTTTAATAATATTTATCGCGTCAGTTATCGTTTTCGGCGGCCTGCTGATGCATTATTCAATGAGTTCCATCAGCGATCGGAATGCAGCTGTGACAGTTGATATACCAACCGGAGCGAGTTTTTTCAGGGTTACCAAAATACTTGATGACGCGGGACTGGTTAAAAATAAATTTTTATTCAATCTGCTGGCCATGGCTAAAAGAGCCACGCGTGTCATACGTGCCGGAGAATATGAATTTAACCTGAATCTAACCCCGGCCGCGGTTATTAACAAACTGATGCGCGGTGATATCAAAAAATATCTTGTTACTATTCCGGAAGATTTTACCGTTAAGGATATTGCGCACCGTCTGGATTATTTTCGGCTGATTGATAAAGATACTTTTTTTGAACTGGCGAAAGATAAAAGATTTTTAGCTTCTCTGGGCATTCAGGCGGATTCTATTGAAGGCTATCTTTTTCCGGACACGTATCTTTTTAACCGCTCCATGAGCACGCGGCAGATTATGACCATTATGGTCAGCCAGTTTTGGAAAAAAGTCACGCCGGATATGGTTGAAAAATCCGCCGCGATGGGTTTTACCGTTCATGAACTGGTTACCTTCGCCTCGCTTATCGGGAAGGAATCCGGTTACCGCGATGAAAAGGATTTGATATCCGCCGTGTTCCACAACAGGTTGAAAAAGAGAATGCGCTTGCAGAGCGACCCTACCGCTGTTTATGATTTGGAAGATTATCAGGGGAAAGTTCTGCTTAGTCATTTGAAGAGAAATTCACCCTACAACACTTATATGATAGACGGTTTGCCGCCTGGGCCTATCTCTAATCCCGGGCTTGCTTCCATTAAAGCTGTTCTCAATCCCGCGCCCGTAAGATATCTTTTCTTTGTGTCTAAGAATGACGGCAGCCACGCTTTTTCCGAAAACATGAAACAGCATAATGAAGCAATCAAAGAACTTCGCCGGCTTCAGCAGGAAGCCAAAGTGAATAATCAATGAATAATCATTGAAATTAAAAGAGATTTATATCGTAAAAAAATTTCATGAATCAGGAAAAAGCACAAGAGCAGTTTAATGAAAACATTTCCCCCGGCGCTTCTCGATGAAGCGCGCGCGGCTTTATACGTAATTCAAGATGGACTAATCCGTTTCGTCAATTAGCAATTCTATTACGTGTTAGGGTGTAAAAATTGCAATGGCTATCTATTTGTTTTAATTGTATTATTTTATTGTGACTTATTAATTATTCTTATATTTACGTGTCATGGCACATTAGTGGTGTGGCACACTAATGTGCCATAGATTGCGTGGTTTCTGGAGTGCTTGACGTAATTTGCTTTATCAGCCGCCGTTTATGTTGTTTTCTGCATTTAAGCTCCCATCGATCAGCTAGCACACCATAGCAATAATCAATAATATTGTATAGATAGCGAAATTTTTTATTTATTTAGGCAAAAATAGTATGTTTTTTATATTTAATTGAGTTTTCTGAAATCAAAATTTTCTTTGAGGGCTTTTAAGAGGCAAATTATAGCCCCTTGAAACAATCCAATTCCTCAGTGATTTTAAGATATTTAATCAAAAAAAATTAATTATTTTTCTTGACAAAGCTATTCTGTGCTCTTATAGTGGAGCAAAGTGGTTTGATGTGGAGGATAGTAGTGTCTGTTTTTAGAGGTCAATATCATCATACTATAGACGAAAAAGGAAGAATCATTTTTCCTTCCAAGTTTCGTGAAGTCTTCGCGCAGCAGTACGATAACCGCATGGTCATCACGAATTGGGACGGATACCTGATGGTTTTTCCGTATGATGAATGGCGCATCATCGAAGAAAAAATTTCGCATCAATCAATCCTGCGCAAAGAGGTTCGCGAGTTTCAAAGATTCTTCATGTCCGGCGCGGTGGATTGCAATTTGGATGGCCAGGGAAGGGTGCTTATTCCGCCGGCGTTGCGTGAATACGCCGGTTTGGAAAAAGATATTATTTTGGCCGGCATGATTAAAGTAATCGAGATTTGGTCTAAAGATCGTTTTGAAAATGAAATGAAAAAAGCCGGCTCTGATATCAGCCGCTTTGGCGAGTTTGTTGCTGATTTAGGAATATAAAAATGCTGGACGACTTCTTTCACGCGCCGGTAATGGTCAAAGAGGTTGTCGAAATGCTCTTGATAAATAAAAACGGTGTTTACGTTGACGCCACATTGGGAGGAGCGGGGCACGCGCGCGTGATACTGGAAAACTCGGATTGTTTTTTAGTGGGAATTGATCGCGACGAAGAAGCGCTTCATTATGCTGAGCAGAAGTTGGCGCGATTTGGAAAGCGTAAAGTTTTAGTAAAAGCAAATTTTTCTGACTTAGTGAGAGTGCTGGAAAAACTGGACATAGAAAAAGTTGATGGCGTGTTATTCGACCTTGGTGTTTCTTCCCATCAACTGGATAGGCCCGAAAGGGGCTTTAGTTTTAATTTTGAAGCTCCTCTCGACATGCGGATGGATGGTGGCGCAAAGTTAAGCGCCCACGATATCGTCAACGGCTTTGAACAAAAAGATTTGGAAAATATTATCAGGTCTTACGGGGAAGAAAGAATGGCCGCAAGAATAGCAAGGGCAATAATAGCAAAACGGAAGCTCGCGCCCGTAAAAACAACCACCGAGCTGGCTTCTGTTGTTGCCGCGGCGATTCCCGCGAAATTCAAGGGACGGAAAATTCATCCGGCCACAAAAACATTCCAGGCCATAAGAATCGCCGTGAACGATGAACTTGACGTTATAAAGCCGGCGGTAAACGCCGCGACGGACGCGCTGAAATCCGGCGGGCGAGTCTGTGTTATTTCTTTTCATTCACTGGAAGACCGCATAGTGAAAAATGAATTTAGAACACTCAGCACAACTTGTGAGTGTCCGAAGGATATTCCTTATTGTGTTTGCCATAAACAGGCCAAGCTAACTTTGATAACGAAGAAAGCGCTGAAGCCTGATGAGCAGGAGATAAAATCCAATCCGCGCGCGCGAAGCGCCAGGCTGCGCGTTGCCCAGAGGTGTTGAAATGGCACAAGCTGTTGGAATACAAACAATGCCTCGCTTCCGGGAAGCGAAAAAAGCTTCTTCGGGGATTAAATATTCCACTTTTATTGCCGTTGCGATAATTTTTATGTTTGTCGCTCTTATTTATGTCGGTTCTCATATCCGCATGACCGAGATGGAATATAAAGTCGCGGCGCAGCTGAGTGAAAGAGAAAAAATCCTCGAGGAACAAAACAAGCTGAGATTGGAATTGGCGACTCTGCGCTCTCCTCAGAGAATTGAAAGCCTGGCCCGAACTAAATTGCAGATGTCCTACCCTGAGAGTAATCAAGTTATTGTCTTGAAATATTCAGGAGGATGAGATGGCGGCAGACGCGAGAAAATGGTTAAAGGTAAGAATTGTAAGTGTCCTGGTTGTTTTTTTGGTGCTGTTTGTCGCCCTGATTTCACGCGCCTTTCAGTTACAGGTTTTATCCGGTCAAAATCTTAAAACACTTGCCGCGAGACAGCACGTGGCCAGCCTGCAAATGCAGCCGGACAGGGGCATTATTTATGACCGCAATGGCGAAAAGTTGGCCATATCGGTAATGGCCGATTCCATTTGCGCTGACCCTTCCAAGGTTACTAACGCGACCGCGGCTTCCGCCAAAATAGCCAAAATTCTCAATCTGGACAGGAAAACTGTTCAGCAAAAAATTTCCGTACAAAAAAACTTCTCCTGGCTTGCCAGACGTATTTCTCCTGGGCAGGCCGCGGAAATTCAGTCAGCGGCGATTGATGGGATTTTTTTAATTAAAGAACCAAAACGTTTTTATCCAAACGGACAATTAGCGGCGCATCTGCTTGGATTTGTCGGAGATGATAATACCGGCCTGGAAGGGTTGGAATATAAATACGATGATATATTGCTGGAAAAACCGGAAAGGCTGACCTGGGTGCGCGACGCTAAAGGAAAGAAGCTTTTTTTGCGCGCTGAGAAAAACGAGACTGAAAACAAGCAGGCGCTAAACGTTGTATTGACGATTGATAACCGTATTCAGTATCTCGTGGAAACGCATCTGAAAGAAGCTGTGACGCTGCGCGGCGCGAAAGGCGGAATTGCCATAGTTATGAATCCGAAAACGGGAGAAATTTTGGCGCTGGCCAACGAAAAAGGTTTTGACCCCAACAATATTAAAGGGCTCTCGCCAAGCATATGGCGCAACGTCGCTGTTGCTGATGTTTTTGATCCCGGTTCAACGTTTAAACCTTTTTTAGTCGCCGCGGCGTTGGAGGAAAAAACGGTCAGAGAAACAGACAGAATATTTTGCGAAGACGGTTCCTATATTGTTAATGACCGGACATTTCGTGAAGCTAACAAAAAACGCTACGGTTATCTTTCTGTAAAGGACATATTAAAATATTCCAGCAATATCGGTTCGGCCAAAATCGCGCAGAAGCTGGGCAGGGAAAAATATCATCGCTACATTGAAAATTTTGGTTTCGGCGCGAAAACGGGAATAGAATTGCCGGGTGAATCTTCCGGAATATTGAGATCGGTGCAAAACTGGACAAAAGTTGACACGGCGTCGATCGCTTTCGGTCAGGGAATTTCCGTTACGGCGATTCAGCTGATTTCCGCGATGTCGGCCATTGCCAATAACGGTGTTTTAATGAAGCCGTATATTGTCCGCGGCCTTACCGACAAAGAAAATAATCCGGTAAAAATGCAGACGCCGGAAGTCGTGCGCCGGGTAATCTCGGAAAAAACGGCAAAACGCATGAGCAAAATCCTCACGGGAGTTGTCGCTTCCGATGACGGAACGGGAAGAAACGCGAATATAGCTAATGTTGCCGTCGCCGGAAAAACAGGCACGGCGCAGAAATTCGATTTTTCCAGCAATACTTATTCTTCGGAGAAAGTTCGCACGTCTTTCATGGGATTTTTCCCCGCGGATGATCCGCAGGTTGCCATTCTGGTTGTTTTAGATGAGCCGCAGACGGATAAGTGGGGCGGTGTGGCGGCGGCTCCGGTCTTCAAAAATATCAGCGAACAAATACTTAACTGCTTTGAAACAAATATTCGTAAAGTTCAGGTTGTTAAAGCGGATGTTTCCGATAAAGTGCAATTGATTTCAACACAAAAAAATTATGCCGAGCAGGATTTTTCTGCTGATGATTCAGAGACGCCTGATTTTACCGGCCTGACAATAAGGCAGGCGCTGAAAAAAGCCAGAGCGCACTCAATAGACTTAAAGGTATCCGGCAGCGGATGGGCTATCCAGCAGTATCCGCGACCCGGCGCGGCGCTTAGGAGCAGTCGTGTATGCAAGGTTGTTTTTGAGTTGAACGATTGAGGATAATATGCAGCTGAGACATTTGCTAAAAAACGTGGAAGTTATAAATAATCCCCAAAACGCGGATGATTGCGTTTCCGCTGTTTGTTATAGCGCGAATAAATGCGTGCCAGGTTCGCTTTTTGTGGCAATCAAAGGCTTACAGCATGATGGCCATGATTTTATCCAGGAGGCGATAACCAAAGGCGCGCGTTTTATTGTTTATGAAAACGACGTGAATTTACCTCCCGCCGTTAAAGCAATAAAAGTCAAAAACAGCCGCGACTCGCTGGGAATATTGGCCAAAAATTTTTTTGGAAGCCCCGCTGACGGTTTGGTGCTGGTCGGAGTTATCGGCACCAGCGGCAAGACAACTATTACCTATCTTTTGGAATCAATATTTAAAGAGGCCGGTTTTAAATGCGGGGTATTGGGCACTATTAATTACCGCTACAAAGATAAAACATTTCCCGCTCCGAACACGACACCCGAATCATACGAGATGCACAAAATTCTGCGCGAAATGAGCGATGAAGGAATCACCCACGTTATTGCCGAGGTTTCTTCTCACGCGATTGATTTGCGAAGAGTGGATTCCTGCGATTTCGATCTCGGTATTTTTACCAATTTGACCCCTGAGCATCTTGATTATCATGTTACCATGGAAAATTATTTTCAGGCGAAGAAAAGGTTTTTTTCCGAAGTATTGCCGCAAAGCAAAAAAACCGTTTCTCACAAGATGATAATCAATGGTGACGAGGAGTGGGGACAAAGAATACTGAAAGAAGTATCATTGACTTCGATTAATTACGGTACCGATAGTAAAAATGATGTCAGGGCGATTAATTATGATTTATCGCTTAAGGGAATAAAAGCGCACATCGATCTGTCGGGAGAAGAAATAACGATACAATCGGAGCTTATCGGTAAATTCAATCTGCAAAACATCCTGGCCGCCATGGCCGGCGCAAAAGCGCTTGGTATAACTTCTGAGGAAATCAAGCGGGGGATTGAGAAATTGAATCGCATTCCCGGGCGTTTGGAAAAAATTGAATCATCTCTGGGTATCAGCGTTTTTGTCGATTATGCGCACAAGGCGGACGCCCTGCAGCAGGTTTTAGAAAATCTTGTTCAATTCCGGAAGACGCGCCTAATCACAGTTTTCGGCTGCGGCGGGAACAGAGACCGCGGCAAAAGACCGCTTATGGGAAATACCGCTACCAGTTACAGCGACCTGACGATTGTTACTTCTGATAATCCCCGCAAGGAAGATCCGATCGCGATTATTAACGAGATAGAAGCGGGAATCGATAAGCAAAAAGTAAAAAAAATGATTGCCCATAGTTTGCTAAATGGCGATGCCGTTCACGCTTATATGATTGTGCCGGAAAGAAGAGACGCGATCGCGACGGCGATTCACCTGGCGCGTAAAGACGATATTATTCTAATCGCGGGCAAGGGTCATGAAAATTATCAGATTGTGGGAACAAAGAAGTATTCCCTTGATGACCGGATTATTGCCGCGGAAGCATTGAATTTGAGGGGTAATGAATAAATGAGCGATGCCTCCCCCAGATTAGCGCTTAAAGAGACGCTTGACGCGGTCAAAGGCAGTTTAATTGCCGGCGCGCCGAATGTTATTTTTTCTGGGATCTGCACGGATTCGCGTCAGCTGAAAGCAGATAATTTATTTTTCGCGCTCAAAGGCGATAATTATGACGGACACGATTATTGCGCAAAAGCTTTAGAACTTGGCGCGGCCGGAATAATTATAAGCGATGAGAGTAAAATCAATGTAAGCAAAATGAAAAATAACGGCGCTGTGATAAAAGTTACTGACACATTAGAGGCGATAGGAGATCTGGCTCATTATTGGAGAAATAAATTTTCAATACCTGTAATCGGACTCACAGGGTCATCAGGTAAGACAACAACAAAAGAAATAATGGCGACTATTATTGGCCGCCAAAAAAATATCTTAAAGACGGAAGGCAATCTGAATAATCTGATCGGTTTGCCCATGACCATCTTTCAGCTTACGCAGGATCATGAAGTGGCAATTTTGGAGATGGGGACAAATACGCCCGGTGAGATAAAGAGGCTGACGCAAATTGCGGCGCCGGATATCGGCGTGATAACAAACATCGGCCCCGCCCATCTGGCCGGTTTTGGCTCCATTGAGGGAGTGAGAAAAGAAAAAGGCGATTTGTTCGCGCATATGAATAAAAACGGTATAGCCGTTGTTAATATGGATGACGAAAATATAAACGTGATATCTGAAACATGGAAAGGTCAGCGCATCAGCTTTGGAATGAGCCCGAGCGCTGATGTATGCGTGAAAAAAATTGACAAGATCGGACCTAAAGGGATGCGTTTTCAGCTGATGATCGCGGGCAAGGAATATAAGGCGGAAACAAAAATTGCCGGCATGCAAAGCGTTGTCTATAACGCGATGGCCGCGGTTGCCGTCGCGCAAGCGTTAGGCATCAAACATGAAACAATATTGGAAGCGCTCGCTTCTTTTCAGCCCGTTGCCGGACGCATGGAAATAATCAAGCTAAAAAACGGCGCGTATCTGATCAATGATTCGTACAACGCTAATCCGGTGTCAACGCGCGAGGCGCTGATGACACTCAAAGAGCTCAAAAACAGCCATAATAGTTACGCCTTTCTGGGCGATATGCTGGAGCTGGGCGAAGAGTCTCACGAAATGCACAGGAAAATAGGAATGCTCGCGGCAGTTACGGGAGTGAATATTATTTTCCTGCGGGGAGATTTTTCCGATGCCACTGCCGCCGGCGCGGTGGAAGGCGGAATGACATCAGATAAAATTAAATATTTATCAGATTTGAAAAGCGATCTTCTGCCCATAAAAGAAAATTTAAAAAAAGGCGATTGGATTTTAGTCAAAGGTTCACGGCGCATGAAAATGGAAAAAATAGTTGAACAAATATGCGATGATTTCGGATGCGAATGAACAGCAAAAATTACGAACAGGGAGCAAATAAGAAGTGATTTACGAATTTTTATATCCTTTACATACAGTTTTTTCGTTTTTTAATGTCTTTCGGTACATTACGTTTCGGACGATATTTGCGTCAATCACCGCTTTGTTGATTTGTCTTTTTGTCGGTCCCTGGCTGATCCGCAAACTGCAAAGCTTGCAGATAGGACAGCATATCAGGAAAGATGGGCCGCAGAGTCATTTATCTAAAAAAGGCACTCCCACCATGGGGGGCATATTAATTATTATCGCCGTTGTTATTTCCACTTTTCTTTGGGCGAACTTAGCTGTCAATTATATCTGGTTAGTACTTTTAGTTACGGTAGGTTATGGATTAATAGGTTTTGCCGATGATTATCGGAAACTAACCGGAAGCAGCTCTAAGGGCATATCGGGGAAAACTAGGCTGGCATTTGAAATTGTCATCGCTTTGTTTGTCAGCTTAGTTATATATTTTAAACCCGGATTCAATTCTCAGATAGCCATTCCTTTTTTTAAAACAGTTCTGCCTAACCTTGGCTGGGGTTATATCCTTCTGGCAACCTTTATAATTGTCGGAACGGCCAATGCCGTAAACCTGACCGATGGACTGGACGGATTAGCCATAGGCCCCGCGACAATCTGTTTCGCCACGTTTGTTCTATTCGCTTATTTTTCTGGCAACGTGAAAGTTGCCACATACCTGCAAATCCCGTATGTGACCGGATCCGGTGAGCTAGCTGTTTTCTGCGGGGCGATGGTTGGCGCCGCGCTTGGTTTTCTATGGTTCAATTCTTATCCCGCGGAAGTATTTATGGGAGATGTAGGCTCGTTATCTTTAGGCGGCGCTTTGGGAACATTGGCCATTATAACCAAGCAGGAAATACTCTTGGCGATTGTCGGCGGTATTTTTGTCGTGGAGACTTTTTCCGTAATATTTCAGGTCGGTTATTTTAAACTTACAAACGGCAAAAGAATTTTTCGCATGGCTCCGTTACATCACCATTTTGAATTGAAGGGCTGGGCGGAACCAAAAGTAATTGTGCGTTTTTGGATAATTTCTATTTTGCTTGCTCTATTGGCAATAAGTACTTTGAAGCTGCGCTAGAGGCAATATGAATTTAAAAGGTAAAAAAATAGTTGTTCTTGGTGTCGGCAAGACGGGAATTGCCACTGCAAAGTTTCTTGGTAAACAGGGAGCGAAAGTGGCGGTTACGGATGAAAAGCCATTTGACGCATGGGGAGCCGAGTTCGAAAGTATCGCGCGTGAAAAATGGATCGAGAAGGGGATTTACCATCCGGAAATTCTCGATGGAGCAAGCATGGTTATACCGTCCCCCGGAGTTCCCCCTAAAAATTTAATATTACAAGCGGCAATAGAAAAGAAAATAGCCGTAATCAGTGAAATAGAGCTGGCGCATCATTTTTTCAAAACGCCGGTAATCGCCGTTACCGGAACCAACGGTAAGACGACAACGACAACACTGCTGGGAGAAATATTGAAAGGGACAGGTAAAAAAATATTTGTGGGAGGTAATATAGGCAATCCTTTGATTGAATACGCGCAGGGCTCGGCGAAGGATGAGTATGTTGTTGCCGAAATAAGCAGTTTTCAGCTTCAGTGGGTGGACAAGTTTCACCCCTTTATTTCAATTTTGTTGAATATAACCAGTGATCACACAGATTACCATAGTTCTTTCGCCGAATATGTAAAAGTCAAAAGAAGGATATTTGAAAATCAAACTGAAAATGATTTCGCGATTATGAATGCCGATGACGGCTCGCAAAAAGAATTGGCGAAACACATTCGCGCGAAGATTATTTCTTTTAGTTCGAAGCGTGAATTGAAAGAGGGAATTTATCTTGAAAAACAAAGGATAATTTTTCGAACGGCAGAATTTGGTCAAGAATCATATCCCGTATCGATGATTAAAATCCCCGGATTGCACAATGTGGAAAATGTGATGGCCGCGATTGTGGCAGCGCGCCTTTGCGGCGCTGACCGGCGCAGCGTTAAATCTTGCGTGTCAGAATTTCACGGTTTGCCACATCGTATAGAATTCGCCGGCGAGAAAAACTCAATAAAATTTTATGATGATTCCAAAGGAACTAATGTTGGCGCTGTTGTGCGCGCGCTGGAAACTTTTTCTCAACCCGTCGTTTTGCTTTTGGGCGGCCGTGATAAAGAAGGTGATTTTGAAACCCTGCAAGCCATAATTCCCGAAAAAACAAAACGGGTAATTTTATTTGGTGAAGCTAAAGACAGGATAGCGTCATTGATCGGCAACAGTGTTGAAAAAATTAAAACGCAAAAGCTGATTGACGCCGTGGAGGCTGCTTACAAAAGTGCCGAGCCCGGTGATATTGTTTTGCTTTCTCCCGGATGCGCGAGCTTCGACGAATTTCGCGATTACAAGGAACGCGGGAATATTTTTAAACAGGCAGTGAGGAATCTTTAATGGACGCCGCGATTAAATACGAAGAAAGATCACCTGATTTAATCCTGCTTTTGGTCACGCTGGTTCTCGTTACCATAGGCACGGCGATGATTTATTCCTCAAGCTCCATTATTGCTTTGGAAAAGTTCGGTGACAGCCGTTTTTTTATCAAGAAGCAAATTGTCTTTGTTTTCTTGGGCATGGTTGTGATGGTGCTCATGACAAAGATTCCTTACGAACATCTGAAAAAACTGGCTTATCCCGGACTCTTGCTGGCGATTATTCTGCTGTCTTTGCTCTTGATCCCCGGATTGGGATTAAAGCGCGGTGGCGCTACGCGCTGGCTGAATGTCGGCGGTATTTCTTTTCAGGTGACGGAGATGGTAAAAATAGCGGTGGTCTTATTCCTCTCGCATTTTTTGGCACGCAAAGCCACTCAGCTTAAAGATTTTAGACGAGGAGTTGTTTTTCCTCTGTTTGTCACGCTGTTGATGATTTCTCTTATTTTACTTCAGCCGGATTTCGGCGCCGCGGTCATTGTTTTTACAATTTTTCTTTTTATGCTTTGCATCGCCGGCGCGCGGATAAGGCATATGCTGATGTTGCTGTTAATGTTTATACCGGCGGGTGTTATATTAATATTATTAAAGGGTTATAGAATGGCGCGCCTGACGGCTTTTCTGGATCCATGGAAAGACGCACACAATACCGGCTTTCAGATTATTCAATCGCTTTTGTCATTTGGTTCCGGAGGCGCTTTCGGTGTCGGCATTGGTGATGGCGTGCAGAAATTATTTTATTTACCTGAACCGCACACGGATTTTATCCTTTCTATTATCGCGGAAGAAAGCGGTTTTATCGGAGTAACAATTGTTATTGTCATGTTCGCTCTTTTTGCCTTGCGTGGCCTGATGATTTCAATAAAAGCGCCTGATTTTTTTGGAACATTGCTGGCCGCGGGTTTAACTTTGGTAATCACCATTCAGGCGTTCATAAATATTGCCGGCGTGATGGGGCTCATCCCGCTGAAAGGATTGGTTCTGCCTTTTTTAAGTTACGGTGGAACGGCATTCATGATGAGTATGATCTCAGTGGGAATATTGCTGAATATTTCTTCGCAGGCAAAATGAGGCGGACGTATATAATTTAGACGAGAATATTATTCAGAAGATGGAGTTAAAAATGCGCATTGTAATAGCAGGGGGAGGAACAGGCGGTCATTTGTTTCCCGGCATAGCCATTGCTGAAGAATTTCTCAAAAGAAGCACTGAAGCGGAAGTGATATTTATCGGCACGAAAAAAGGTATTGAAGCAAGACTGCTTGAGACGCTTGGTTTTAAGCTGAAAACAATCGATGTGGAAGGGCTTAAGGGAAGAGGAATAGGCGCGTTGGTGAAAGGCATTTACCAGATACCCAAAAGCTTCTGGCAGTCACGGCGCATTCTAAAGGCATTCGCGCCGAATATTGTTATTGGCGTCGGCGGTTACGCGTCCGGGCCTGCGGTTATTGCCGCGCGCTTTATGGGGATACCCACGGCTATTGCTGAACAAAATGCCGTGCCGGGGATAACAAATAAAATTTTGGGTAAATTCGTTAAAAAAATATTTGTTACCTATAAACAGACAGAAGGGAGCTTTGCCGCGCAGAAAATAATTGTCAGCGGTAATCCGGTAAGGGCGGCGTTTGCGGAAATGAAAGAAACAGACAAAATAAAGAAAGATTACTGGCAACTCCTTGTATTTGGCGGCTCACAGGGCGCCGAGGCTATTAACAAGGCTATGGTCAGCATGCTGCCGCGGCTGCAAAAAATGAAAAAGAGTATTCATATAATTCATCAGACTGGCCCGAAACAGGCGCATCAAATAAAACTCGCCTATGAAAAGTATTCCATGAAGGCGCAGGTTTTGCCATTTATAGCCGATATGGTTAAAGCTTATAAAAGCGCGGATTTGATAATCTGCAGGGCGGGCGCCACATCGCTCGCGGAAATCACGGCCGCCGGTAAGGCCGCCATTTTAATTCCGTATCCTTTTGCCGCCAACGACCATCAGACAAAAAACGCGCAGGCGATGGCAGACGCGGGAGCAGCGCTGATTGTTCATGAACGCGAGCTGGCAGAGGAAAAATTGTTTCAAGTGATTGACGGTTTGCTCAAAGACGATAAGAAATTAAGAGAGATGGAAAAGAAATCAGCCAAACTGGGAAATGCTAAAGCGGCGTCAAAGATTGTCGACGCGTGCATTAAACTGATGGCCTGAAGATAGAGGAAAAAGAAAGCACGGGATAATGATGAAAGAAAAACAAAGCGGGTTAATGCGAAAAAAAGTAAAGAAAATTCATTTTATCGGAATTGGCGGTATTGGGATGAGCGGAATTGCCGAAGTACTGCTTAATCTGGGATATGAGATCAGCGGCTCGGACGCTAATCGTTCCGACACGACAGAAAGATTGAAAAATCTGGGCGCTAAAGTATCCATCGGGCATAAAGCGAAAAACGTATCCAAGGTTGATGTTGTTGTAACATCAACGGCGGTTAAAGAAAACAACCCGGAAGTCATTGAAGCTCACAAAAAAAATATTCCGGTAATACCGCGCGCGGAAATGCTGGCGGAGCTTCTTAAGATGAAGTTTTCCATCGCTGTTTCCGGCAGTCACGGCAAAACAACAACAACATCAATGATTTCCACTATTCTGGCCAAAGGGGGACTTGATCCCACGATGGTCATCGGCGGTAAGCTGGCAAGCATTGGCAGTAACGCGAGGCTCGGTGACAGCGATATTATCGTGGCCGAAGCGGATGAAAGCGACGGCTCATTTTTAAAATTATCTCCCACAATCGCCATCGTAACTAATATTGACCGCGAGCATCTGGATTTTTATTCGGGGATCGAAGAAATAAAAGACGCATTTCTCAAATTCGCCAACATTGTTCCGTTTTACGGCAGCACTATTTTGTGCGGCGACAACGAAAATGTCCGTGAAATATTACAGCTGATAAAACGTAAAACAATGACTTACGGCATAAAGTATCCCGCGGATTACACGGCAAAAGATATTAAATTTTTAGTTAATAAAACAAAATATAAACTTTATTACAAAGGGGATAAGCTGGGAATAGTTGAGTTGAATGTTCCCGGCATGTTTAATATTTATAACTCTATGGCGGCAGTGGCGGCTTGTCGTGAATTAAATCTAAGCATGGAGACGATCACAAGCGGGCTTATGGACTTTTACGGCGTGCATAGAAGACTCGAAGTAAAAGGAACAGCTTCAGACATTACTGTTGTCGACGATTACGGCCATCATCCAACGGAAATAAAAGAAACGCTGGCCGCTGCCCGCCAGGTCTGGAAAAAAAGATTAGTCGTTGTCTTTCAGCCGCATCGTTATACGCGGACCAAAGCGCTTTTTGATGAATTCACCCAAGCGTTTACGGACGCGGACATTCTGATTATCAACGATATTTATCCGGCCAGTGAAGAGCCGATTCCCGGAATTAATTCCGCCGCATTATGGGCGGCGATAAGAGAAAAGGGTCACGCAAACGTTGAATATATAGCGGGTGAGAAAGAAACCATTAAGTATCTTATGAAGACGTTAAAACCCAAAGATACGGTTATTACTTTAGGCGCCGGCAACGTTTATAAAACCGGCGAAGCGCTATTAAATAAATTGGCGGGTAAAGAAAGAAAAAATTAATGGCGGTCGAAAATATTATTAAAGAAACGCTGAAAGATATTACTTCGGCAAAAAAATTGTACGACGAGCCCATGTCGCGCCACGCTTCGCTGTGCGTGGGAGGAAAAGCTGATGCCCTTGTTATGATAGAAAATGAGGAGCAGCTGATTGGGATTGTAAAGAGGCTTATAGCCAAAAAGATCGACTATTTGCCCACGGGGAATTTAACAAATATTATCGTGCGCGATGGCGGTTATCGCGGAGCAATACTGCTGATGAAAGGATTGAAAAAAACAAATCATCAATATTCCCCCGAAAGCGGACACACCATATCCGCTCAGGCCGGAGCTTCACTGTCCGCCGTTGTCAGTCTGGCGTTGGCCCAAGAGCTTTCCGGTATGGAGTTTTGCGCGGGGATTCCCGGATCAGTAGGCGGCGCGGTTTGGATGAACGCGGGAGCGTATGGGAAAGAAATAAAGGATGTCATAGAAAACGTATACCTTCTGGACGCCAGTGGCGAAAAAAAAGAAATGCGCCGGGAGGAAATAAACTTCGAATACAGGAAAACAGAATTGCCGCCGCGCGCGATTATTTTAGGCGCTAGCTTTAAGCTGGAAAAAGGAAACGGGGAAGAAATAAAAAAACGTATAACGGAAATAATGAAATGGCGTCAGGAAAAACATCCTCTCGAATATCCAAACGCCGGGTCGATATTTAAAAATATTCCCGGCCAACCGGCAGGAAGAATTATTGAAGAAATGGGGATGAAGGGAGAAAGTATTGGCGGCGCGAGAATTTCACCAAAACACGCGAACTTTATTGTCAACACAGGAAAAGCCACGGCGTCAGAAGTTTTGCATCTGATTTCTCTGGTTCAGAAAAAAGCGCGCGAAGAAAAAGGGATAAACCTGGAAACAGAAGTTGTAATTATCGGAGACGAATAATGCCTTCGAATGTAAAGAAAAGTTATGACGCAAAAAGGTATCGCATGGTTCGCAGATTCGGCGAAGTGGCCGGTGATTTTTTCCGTGCTTTCTGCGTGCTGTTTTGCGCGGCCGCGCTTACCTGCGCGTTTATTTATGTTTACAGTTATCTCTTGAGCTCTCCTTATTTCGCGATTAGAGAGACATCAGTGCGCGGGCTGAATGAACTGACGGAAAAAGACATTCTTACGCTGGCAGATGTAAAATCGGCGCAGAATCTTTTGGCGGTAAACAAGACGGCGATAGAAAAAAGAGTGGGAGATAACCCCTGGGTAAAAAATATTTACGTGGGCAGAGAGCTACCCGACAGGCTTGTGCTGGAATTGAAGGAGAGGCAGCCTTTGGCGTTGCTCAAGAATAAAAACGATTTTTATTTGGTCGATATGGATGGCAGCTTGTTTAAAAAAATAAATCAGCATGATGAAGTTGACCTTCCGGTGATTACGGGAGTTGGTAAAGAGGAAAAAACTAAACAGGCCTTTTTTTACAGCGCTCTCGATCTTCTGAAGATGCTGCAGGGCAATCGTAAGTATTCGTATTTAGGGACGATTTCGGAAGTTAATGTTGATGAATTATTCGGTTTATCGGTACTCACGGAAAGAGGGCTTTATCTTAAGCTGGGCACGGACGGGTTTGAAGATAAACTGGGAAAGTTAAAAGCCGTCATGGCTGATCTGGAAAAAAAAGGAATGGCAAAAGGTTTGCTGTGCATTGATTTAGGAGATGCTTCAAAAATCACGGTTCAGCGGAAAAATATAGTTGTTAATGGCCAGGGGGAAACTAGGGGCAAGCGTTATCGGATATAATAATTCTAAAATAAATTAATATGAACGAGGTGAAAAGGTGATGGGTAGAAAAAATAATGTGCTGGTCGGGCTTGATATTGGAACCACCAAAACTACGGCAATTGTCGGAGAAGTTACTGATACAGGCATTGATATAATCGGCATTGGAACATCACCGGCAAAAGAAATGAGAAAAGGCGCCGTGGTTAACATAGATAACATGGTGGAATCGATTAAAACCGCGGTGGAAGAGGCGGAGCACATGTCCGGCTGCCATATTAATTCCGTATATGTGGGCATTGCCGGCAATCATGTAAAAGGCCAAAATTCGCTGGGCATAGTTTCCATCAAAGGAAGAGAAGTTGATGAAGACGACGTGCAGCGGGCGATTGAAGCTTCCCGCGCCATCGCTGTTCCTGTGGACAGGGAAATCATGCACATTCTTCCGCAAAATTATGTTGTTGACGGACAGGATGGCATTAAAGACCCGAAAGGAATGTCCGGCGTCCGTCTGGAAGCCAAAGTGCATATTGTGACCGCCTCTTCGTCCGCAATTCAGAATATCATAAAATCCGTCAGCCGCGTAGGTTTGGATATTGACGATATCGTGATGGAACAATTGGCAGCCTCTGAAGCGCTGCTGAGTTCCGATGAGAAAGATTTAGGCGTTGCCGTCATTGATATCGGGGGAGCCAACACGGGCATCTCCATATTTTCCGAAGGGTGCATTAAGCACACGGCGATACTTCCGCTGGGCGGGAATTATGTCACCTCCGATATCGCTACGGGATTGCGTACGCCTTTAAGTGAAGCGGAAAGTATAAAAATAAAATACGGGTGCGCTATGACCGCGCTTATTCCCAAGGAGGAAACAATACAGGTTCCCAGTGTGGGCGGACGTGAAGACCGCGAGGTTTCCCGCCAGATATTGGGAAGGATTATCGAACCGAGGATAGAAGAGATATTGAGTTTCGCTTTCAAGGAGATTGTTCGCGCCGGGTTCGAAGATATGCTGGCGGCCGGCGTTGTTCTAAGCGGCGGCACATCCTTGATGCCCGGAATTGTCGAATTAGCGGAGCAGGTTTTTGACATGCCGGCGAGGAGAGGAAATCCGGATGGCGTGGGCGGCCTGGCTGATGTTGTGAATTCTCCGGCGCACGCGGTCGGCGTCGGATTGATAGCTTACGGAAGCAAACACATAGAAGGAGAATCTGTCTATGGCAGAAAAATCGGCATCGTGGGCAGAATCTCAAGGTCGATAAAAAAATTTATTTCAGAATTTTTTTGAAAGGAAGGGATGACTATGTTTGAATTAAAAGAAGTATGTAACGAGAATTCGGCAAAAATCAAGGTGGTAGGAGTAGGTGGAGGCGGCGGGAACGCTGTCAACACGATGATTTCGTATCAGTTGCGCGGGGTTGATTTTATCAACGCCAATACAGACGCGCAGGCGCTAGGTGTTTCTCCCGCGCCGGTAAAAATTCAACTGGGAATGGAAATAACAAAAGGCCTGGGTGCCGGTTCCAATCCAGAAATCGGCAGGCAGGCGGCGCTGGAATCACGCGATGAAATAAGGCCTTACCTGGAAGGCGCGGATATGATTTTCATCACTGCCGGCTTGGGTGGAGGCACAGGAACGGGCGCGGCGCCGATCATCGCGGAAATCGCCCGCGAATGCAGTGTTCTGACAGTTGCCGTTGTCACCAAACCGTTTCAGTTTGAAGGCAAAAAACGAAATGTTCAGGCGGAAGAAGGAATCGAACAGTTACGTGACGTTGTGGATACTCTGATTGTCGTTCCCAATCAGCGGCTTTTAAGCCTAGGCGGCCGCAGCTTGTCACTTTTAGAAGCCTTTAAAAAGGCGGACGATGTTTTGTATCAGGCCGTTAAGGGGATTTCTGATCTAATACTTGTGCCCGGCCTGATCAATCTTGATTTCGCGGACGTAAAAAATATTATGAGCAGCATGGGCATGGCGGTTATGGGAACAGGCGTGGCCGGAGGCGAGAATAGAGCGGTTGAGGCGGCGCAAAAAGCTATTTCTTCACCGCTTTTGGAAGATAACACTATCCAGGGAGCGCACGGCATACTGCTCAATATTACCGGCAGCCCGGATATGAGCCTTTATGAGGTCAATGAGGCGTCATCACTAATTCAGGCCGAAGCGCACGAGGAAGCGAATATAATTTTCGGCACGGTTATTGATGAAACCATGAAAGATGAAATTAGAATTACCGTTATCGCCACAGGCTTTGACGATAATCTTATTAAGAAAAAAGTTTCCGCGGACAATGTTACGCATCTTGCCGGATTCAAGAAAGAAGACCTGCTGACACCGGCGTTTATGCGCCAGGAAAGAACACGCAACAAAGCCAATATTGTTACGTTAGGCGTGGATGAAGGAACGGAAGAACTGGATCTTGAGATTCCGACATTTTTACGGCGTCAGGCGGATTAATGGCAAGATCGCGGAAAAAATTTAAACGCTTTTATAGGCCATGATGAAGACATGGACTGGAAACTGAAGAAAAAATATAAGAGCCAGCTAGAAAAGGAGAGAGGCTATGTAAAAAAAGTTTGGGGGACATATAACACGGTTTGCCTTGCCTATCCCAATTATTACCGGGTCGGTATGGCAAATTTAGGCTTCCAGACTGTTTATAAAATATTCAACGATCGACCTTCCTTTCTTTGTGAAAGACTGTTTTTGACCGCGCCGGAAGACGATGCCGAATCCGTCTCCGGCGCGGCAGAAATGGTAAGCCTCGAGGGCCAAAAGCAAATCGCAGAATTTGATATTTTGGCTTTTTCCATATCATTTGAAAACGATTATCCAAATATTTTAAAAATAATGGCACAAGCGGGACTTCCGCTTTTAGCCGCCGAGCGTTCTGAGCACCATCCCTTGATTATTGGCGGCGGAATAGCCCCAACACTCAATCCGGAGCCGTTATCCGATTTTTTTGATTTATTTCTTCTGGGTGAATCAGAATTAGTATTACCTGAGTTTACTTCAGCTTTTGAAGAAGCGAGACGTAAAAAATTATCACGCGGGCAGTTCCTTTCGGATTCGCAAAAAAACATAAAGGCAGTTTATGTTCCGTCTTTATATAATGTTAATTATTCGAACGATGGTAAAATTAAATCAGTTAAACCTGTCGAAAAGCAATTGCCTGATAAAATTGAAATAAACTCTGATGTGGACATTAACTCGTTTAACACGCGAGAGGTTATCAGCGCGCCGCGCGCGGAGATGGAGGAGATGTATCTTGTCGAATTAAACCGCGGGTGCGCTCATTACTGCCGGTTTTGCGCCGCGGCATATATTTATCATCCGGCGCGTTTCAGAAAATGGGAAGAAATAAAAAAATCAATCAAGCAGGGTCTTACAGAGAAGAAAAAAATAGGATTGGTTGGAACCGCCGTGTGTGAACATCCTGACCTGATCAAAATACTTGAATATATAAAAGATAATGAAGCGCAGGCAGGAATATCTTCCCTGCGTATTGACAGTATTTCAGAAAAAGTCGTTTCGATGCTCAAAGAAACGGGGGTCGAAACAGTCGCGCTGGCGCCGGAAGCAGGCTCGCAGAAAATGAGAGATATGCTGCGCAAAGGGATAAAAGAGCAAGATATCGTCAGGGCAGCGGAAATACTTATCGGTAATGAAATAAACAAGATAAGATTATATTTTATGGTCGGTCTGCCTGGGGAAACTGAAAAAGACATTGACGCCATAATAGAATTAACCAAGAAAATTCAGCATACCGCGCTTAAATACACACAGGGCAAGAAGAAATTCCGCACTATAACGCTCAGCATAAACCAGTTTATTCCCAAAGCGCACACGCCACTTCAGTGGTGTCCTCTTGCCAATACGGAAGATGTAGCTAAAAAAATAAAAAAAATAGTGAACGCTTTTCGCCAGGATAAACAGGTGCGGGTGATTCATGATGTTCCAAAATGGAACTATGTCCAGGCGCTGCTTTCACTTGGTGATAGAAGGGTAGGGAAAATACTGATTGCCGTGCAAAAAAACAACGGAAATTGGAAAAAAGCGCTGAAAGAAGTTAATATCAACCCGGAATTTTATGTTTACCGGCGAAAATCATTAGAAGAAATTCTTCCGTGGGATATTTTTGAGCTGGGCATCAGCAAGAAGGCGCTTGCCGCGGATTATAAAAAGGTGTTTGGCGGTGCTAGGTGTCAGTGATTTATTCTTTGCGGATTTTTTTGCTATCCGCGTATAATTCGTATTCCAGCAGGCGGCATTCGATATCGCCATTGTAAAATAAAAGCCTGCGTTTTGTGCGCAGTCCGACATTCTTTATCATTTCCAGATTACCGGTAAATATATAGCCGCGCCAATTCCCCGCTCTGCCAACGCTTTTAAAAAAATCGCCAACGCCCTGATATATGTTTTCTAATCCGCGCGGCGCGCCTGGTTTGCTTTGCTGATCATCGCGGGCAGAGGCTTTGCGCAGTATCACCGTTTTTCCGGCGCGCGTTTCTTTCTTTTCGGCATCACGCCGGTGATTAATCTCTTTCGCTTCCAGGCGTTCACCGTAGGGGGGATTTAGAATAATTATGCCTTTGCTCTTTGGTATGGGTGTATTTTCAAAAGAGCAGGTTTGAAATTCAATCAGATGATCAACGCCGGCGGTTTTAGCGTTGCGCATTGCGGCATCGACCGCGAAACTGTCAATGTCCGTGGCGATAATCTTTGCTGGTAATGTGTTTTTGGAGTAATCACGGGCTTTTTTACGTAAATCGCGCCATTGTTCTTCAGGATAATCTTTTATATGCATAAAACCGAAATTGTTTCGCAAAAAACCGGGCGCGCGGTTTAGCGCAATTAAAGCGGCCTCAATTGCCAAAGTTCCGCTGCCGCACATGGGATTAACAAAAGCCGCGTTCCCGTGCCAGCCGGTAGCCATAATGACCGCCGCGGCCAGCGCTTCCTGCATTGGAGCAAGCAGTGGTATTTTGCGATATCCGCGCATGGATAATCTTTCCCCCGAAGTATCCAGATAAACAATAACCTGGTCATTTTTCCAATATACGTGGACAACCGCTTTGTCTTTATCCGCGCCGGAATCGGGACGCTGAGAACGTTTATCGCGAATCCTGTCCACAATCGCGTCTTTTACCTTCTGGTTGACAAAGCGCGAATCGTTAATCTGGGGATTATCCGCGATCGAAGTAACGCAGATATAAGCGGATTTACCGGAATCGTGGATAAGCTCTTCCCAGGGGATAGAGTTTATCTTTTTGTAGAGTTCACCCGGCGAAATAACTTTGAATGTCTGCAGCTGATAAAGCACTCTCTGGGCTGTGCGCAGGTGAAGATTGAAAAGCATCGTGTCTTCGAGCGTGCCTTCCGTTTGCACGGCGGTATCGATCTCACGCAGTATGGGAAAGCCCAAAGATTCAATTTCATTTTTCAGATATTCGGAAACGCCTTTGGGGCAGGTTACCAATATTCTGCTTTTTTGTTTCCACGGTGTCATTTGTGGTTTTTAACACATATTGAAACTAAAGAGTAACCATTTATCAAGGCATTTGGATTTAAATTTGTAAATTGTAGGCAAAAAAAGCCCCCTTAAAGCTGGTGCTTTAAGGGGGCTGATATTTGAGCAGATCATGTTTTGGTGTTTTAAGTACTTGTTCTTTTTTTTCTTGGCTTTCTTAAACATCAAGAAAGCCTTGTAAATAATTGTTCTTAGCTCACGATCGTTTTAACAGTCTCAATCACCGGATTGGTGAAAAGAGCCATCAAAACAGTGTAAAGAGCGAAAACACCAACTGCCTCAGCAGTATACATCTGCTCAAATTTACGTTTTAAAGAAACAACAATCAAACCGCCGACTACTAAACAACCAAACTGAAAGTAAGGGAAGGCGCCTGCTCCCGCCGCCGCGTATTGGGCAAAAGCAAAAGTTCCGGTCAGCATTACGACTGCCGCTGCTACCAAAATTGTTCCTAATGTCTTTTTCATGATCTGAATCCTCCTTCTGATCTTATTTGCCCTTAGATAATGGAAAGATCGTGCCAAAATGATGAAAAATGAAAAATAAATTATAAAGCATTGAATACAATTAAGAAATAAGTGAACTGCCGGTCATAATAATATACAAAATACTCACTTTCCAGAATAATTATTAAATGAAACATGTAAGTATTGAATGAAATGTGGAAGGGATAAGCTCATCATTCCGGCTTAGAGACTGTGTCGTAGTGTCTTTGCGAGCAAATGTAATGAGCGAAGCAATCTCATAACCTTTTGATAATATAAAGATTGCCACACGCACTATCGTGCGTTCGCAATGACGACTGAGGATTGCGACACAGTTTGGCAGGCCGGTATCCAGACGTTGTCACCGCCCCGCATACGCGGGGTAAACATCCGGCGTGAAGCCCGGCGAATGCGGGGGGAACCAGTTCTATTAAAAAAGGGACACCGGTTTTCATAACCTGAAGGTCACAAGCCGGTGTGACGGATTTTTCACTATTATTGTTGGAACTTTTTGGAAACCTCCTTTGTCTAATCAGCAAATGAACACAAAAAAAGAAGGAGGTTATTATGAAAAGATTTAAAAAATGGTTGGTTTACATAAGTGTTTTGATGATGGTTTTTTCCTGGTCGCAGGTCTTTGCCGCCGGGAAAATAGAAACTGATGACCGCACACTATCACCTTATTTCTTTGTACATAGTGATGACCCGAAAACGGATAGGTTGCCGCTCAAAGCAACTTCGGCATTCGTAACTATTTCCGGCGTCATTGCCGATGTGCTTGTCACGCAGGTTTATAAGAATGAGGGTAAAAATCCGCTGGAAGCGATTTATATTTTTCCGGCATCCACTCGTGCCGCGGTTTACGGCATGAAGATGACTATCGGCAAAAGGGTAATTGAGGCGAAGATAAAAAAACGCGATGAAGCACGCAAAGATTATGAGCAGGCAAAACAAGATGGTAAACGAGCATCCCTTCTGGAACAGCAGCGCCCCAATGTCTTCCAGATGAATGTGGCCAATATTATGCCCGGCGATGAAATTAAAGTGGAGCTCAAATACACTGAGTTATTAGTTCCCACGGACAGAATCTACGAATTTGTTTATCCCACAGTGGTGGGGCCCAGATATTCCAACGCGAAAGAGGGCAGCGTTCCTCCATCCGAACATTGGGTGGCAAATCCATATCTGCGCCAGGGAGAGCTTTCCGCGACCACTTTCGATATTGATGTCGCCATTAACGCGGGTATGCCCATTAAAGATTTGGCCTGCGCTTCGCACAAAACCAATTCGGAATTCAGCTCACCGCAAAAAGCAAACATTACGCTGGATAGAACAGAGAAAAACGGAGGCAACCGCGATTATATTTTGCGCTATCGTCTTGACGGCAATAAAATTCAGACGGGCTTACTGCTGACGCGGGGCGAAAAAGAAAATTTCTTTTTGCTGATGCTCCAACCGCCCAAAAGTGTGAGCAAAGCAGATATTCCCGGCCGTGAATACATCTTTATAGTTGATGTGTCCGGTTCCATGTACGGCTTTCCGCTCGATATCTCCAAAAAACTGATGTCCAATCTGATTGGCAATTTGCGCCCCAGCGATAAATTCAACGTCCTGCTGTTTTCCGGCGGTTCAACATTACTCGCTGAAGAATCGCTTCCGGCCACGCGGGCAAATATTCAAAAGGCGATCAATGTGATTGAACAGCAAAGAGGCGGCGGGGGAACGGAACTTCTGCCCGCGCTCAAACGCGCGTTGTCTTTAAAAAAAGAAGATGATTTCTCCAGAACTGTTGTCATCATTACAGATGGCTATGTCAGCGTAGAAAAAGAGGCGTTTGATTTGATTAGAGAAAACTTAAATAATGCCAATATGTTTGCGTTCGGTATTGGCTCCAGCGTCAACCGCCACATAATCGAAGGCATGGCGCATGTCGGCATGGGCGAGCCCTTTATCATTACCAAACAGGATCAGGCGGCAGGGCAGGCCGAGTGTTTCCGCAAGATGATTCAATCACCGGTTTTGACACAGACCAAAATCACCTTTAAAGGCTTTGACGCCTATGATGTTGAACCTATATCAATCCCCGATGTGCTGGCCGAACGTCCCGTGCTGGTTTTCGGCAAATGGCGCGGCAAGCCCGAAGGCAAGATTAAATTAACCGGTATCGCGGGCGATGGCAAATACACGCAAACTATTAATGTGGGCGACTACCAGCACTCTGCCGACAATGCCGCGCTGAAGTATTTGTGGGCTCGCCACCGAATTATGATTTTGTCTGATTACAATAAACTTAGAAGCGACGACAAGCGCGTTAAAGAAGTTACTGAATTGGGGCTTACCTACAATTTACTTACTGCTTACACTTCTTTTATCGCCGTGGATAATGAAGTAGTCAATAAAGACGGCAAAGCAACCACGGTGAAACAGCCACTGCCTCTGCCCGAAGGTGTTTCGGATTACGCCGTGGGCGGCAATGGAATGTATGCCGCATCGCCCATGATGGTTAAAGGCATGACGATAACGAGAGCTAAAGAGGAGAGCAAAGATAGTTTATTGGTGGAGCAGGAAGTTGACAAAAAAGTCAGCCGCAAAATACAGATTGCGGATGTAGTTACAGGTAATGGTTTAACAAAAGACGAAATTCGCAAAGTTGTTGAGACCAATATCGTCAGCATCGAAAAATGTTTTGCCGCAAGCAACTGGCAGGGCAAGGTTACGATTAACCTGACGATAAATCCCGATGGCACAGTGAAAAAAGCCGAGCTCGTCACCGGCAATATAGATTCAGGTATCAAAAAATGCGTTAGCAATCAGGTGAAAAAATGGCTTTTCCCGGCAACGGCAAACGGGCAAGTTGTTAAAGTATTGATTAAAATAGTAATTTAGTTGTTCTGGGTTGTCATTCCTGCGTAGGCAGGAATCCAGGAAAGATTGTCAGTGTATTTAATCAGTTGGGGATGGAATACCATCCCCAACTAAATTTGTTTCTGGATATTTATTTCAACTGCGAATCAATAGCAATGATGAATATAATATTGTGAGAATTTGCGTTTGAAATGTTTAACGTAGAACTATCCAGACCGCAAAATGTGCAGCGTATTGTGGGTCTGGGTTGAACGCCATGTTGGGCATTATGGTTTGCATGATGAGTCTTCTAAACAGATGCCCTTTTTGATTGTTGCATCCTGAACACGTGGGCCACTTAGCTCGTAAGCAGACATGTTCTGCAAAAACAAAACCAAATTATCTGTGGCCTTTCCGTCTTTATCGAATAAAAAAAGATCGGATTTGATGTCATTTGTTATGCCCTTGGCTACCATTTTTGAATAAACAGTGGGATCATTTTTGCCATGAATGCAGGTGCCATCAGCTCGTCTTGCCCGGTTGCTACCTATGCAATCTGATAAGGGTGCATACGCTTCCATTATTGCATGGGCAGATTTCCGGCCATGTTTAATATATGCGCTTCTGGCATTTCTAACTGCCGCCCGTGCGGCATAATAACCATCGACAAATGCTGAGTGAGTATCGTCATCTTTTCCGATACTTCCGGACCATCCGAAGTCCTTTAAACACCAGTAATTATTTAACATTATGCAGCGATTATTCTTTCTGGAGAGGAGGGCTGCACTGGTGATATTTAGATGAGTTGTCGCCTGCGATTCCCAGTTTGACATGGTGTGCTTGTTTTTGTCATAAGTAGGATGGTCAATGGCAAATGCCAGCCGGAGCATGATGAAAATAAGCAATATGCTTAAGCGTTTCATAATGGAGTCCATGATGCACAACGTTTAAGGTAACCGGCCGCCGGAGCGTTAGCGATCGGGTGGATTGATTTTGTTACGTTTCTTTTATTTCTTCTTTAACTCGATCCCACTCTCTTTTCAATATATCGCGGGCAAGTACCATGACCTTTGGATGAACAGCAACAAAAGCATGGTCATCTTCTTTACCTTTATACAATGCGCTCAGCATTTCCCGAATACTGTCGTGAAGTCTTTTATGATCTTCTTCCTTAAAATTAAGCATTAAAGATATTTTGCCTTCAAGTTCAGCAAGTCTCTTGTATTCATTGTCTTCTCTATCTTCATAACCAGTCAGATGATAATGAAGAGCACTGCTGGATATTTCCGATATTTGATCCCGAAGATTATTTATCCAAACCTGTCGCATTGGTGCAACTATTTGCTTGTTGGCGACTATGAGCGACGAAACGACTTGACGCCTGGCAATTCTAAGAGAAATAAGCGGACCAAAAATTACAGCCAGAAGTGCTATTACAAGTGACAATACTGGTATTATTTCTATCATCGTTATTTCCTTATTTCATAACATAACGAAAAAATCAGCCGGAGNNGCGATCGGCTGTATTGCTCTTGTTACGGCGTTTTTATAGATCTGCTTTCCCTTTAGATTGATATTCAGCTAATTTTCGTAAACGTCTGTAATAAGAAAGCAGAATCTTTAGCGTAATAAAGGGATGGCCCGTTCTATCAGTTATTTCGCTGTGACCTTTGAACATTAAAAGCTTCGCCATAGATTCAGCATGTTCTTCTATAAAATGGAGTTGTGATCGTGATAGTTCAAGCCCCTTCTGCTTAACTTCAAGCCTAAGCAGTTTTCGTTTTTGGAGATCTGACATGATTTCATTGTAAACCAAGTTTATTTCTTTGATACTGCCTGCAACGTACTTAACAAGTTTTGACACCGAAAAAGCAACACCAAGTAATAGGCCAAGTTCTAGATAACCTGGAGATGCGTAACGGATGGACACAACATTTGGACGTTGTGCAATAGGGACTGAATACTTTAGTTGGTTGTAGAAATTAACTGCGCTATAACCACCCTGCCAAGGATAGGTGTGGTATGCGCGTGAAATCCGGTCTAGCGCATCATCAGGTAGCTCTGGAAGCAACGAGTATGCTAAAAAATATACCTGTTCATAAGTACGCGAAAAAACGTAGAGGTCTTCTAAAGACCACCGCTTGTCAATGTTAATTTTATAATTATCAGTCATTTATTCTCTTATAGCCATAACAATTAATATACGTGGCAAGNNCAAAATGTGAAACGAAAAATCACCATAAAATCGAGTATAATGAAATTCGGGCACACGGCATTTCATGCTAATAAGGACTAAAAGCCTGGTGGGTATATCATCGGGGATTTGTCCAATGTAGGGAAATTCGACAGTAATGAATACTATTTGAAATGGGGTATGACCTGAAGAATCAGCGACCGCTCTCTTTCAGGAAGCTGAAAAAAAAGAATCTCTAAAAAGATTGGCTTGGAACTTTTAAAAACATCCTTAATTTATTGTAAAAAAGCGCGATATTAGTCTGCAAACAGGGCTTCAAAATTTCTGGGATTAATGATGATGACATCTTTATAACGTTTCAATATCAGCAAATCTTCATCACCGGTAACAATATAATTTGCCTTAGCGGCCACAGCGCAGGCAATAATGAAATCATCACTAGGGTCACGGCAAATACTTTTTATCGGATCGGGTTTATGAATTATTTCTACAGTAGCTTCTTCTACGATGGCTGTGATTTCGGAAATATCAGTTGGTGAAAGTTTAAATTTTTTTGTAAGGACACCTTTGAATTCCCGAATAATATCATTGCACAGAACAAGATTAAAGGCGTGCTTGCGCGCGCGGGTAAGAAGGCCGGAACAAACACCTTCCGTCAGGAAAGCCGCAATCAGAACATTTGTATCAAATACCGCTTTCACGATATTGCCTTAAAAACATCTTCATCGGTGACAAAGCCCGCTTTCTTGGCGTTACTGCTCAGCCGTTTCTTAATACGGCGAAATCTGTTTTCCCAAAGAAATTCTGCCAGAGACTCTTTTACAATGTCGCTTTTATTTCTTCCTGTTTCTTTGGAGAGGACTTCAAGTTCGATGGCTAATTTCTTAGGTAAACTTACAGACAAAACACTTCTCATGCCGCACCTCCTGCACTACAATACACTACAAGTTTTAAAAATTCAAGAGGAATTACATTAATAATCGCGGATGATCTCTTTATTTAATCTTCATAATATCAAATTGTTAGATATGGTTAATATTTACATGGGGCTTAATACCTAAAAACGGGGTCTATTTTTAGGCATTAAGCCATATTTTGCAAGATATTTGAACAGATAATATAACGTTGCCACATAAGGATAATAAAAAACGAAGTAAAGATAATTATGTGTTGCACGGTCGTAACGCCAGCCGTGCTTAGCCATAAGTGTTTTCGTCGATTTTCTCATGTGTGTTAATTCTTTGTCAGAATGGAGTGCACCCGGCAGTGTTGTCCTTTATTACACTTCGACCTCGGCTTCGACTTTCTGGAGAACTTCCACCCCCGACTGATTGACAACCGCGAGATCAACCCTGGCAAGTCCTGCCTGCACGTCAGAAACAGTGCCTTTTACTGAAATAGTATCTTCCATCATCACCGGCGCGCTGAAGCGGCACTTTATTTTTTTCAATTTACCGGGATCGCCCGCCCAGTCGGTGACGGTTTTTGTCGCGAAGGCCATGGTACATAATCCTTGAAGGATCGTGCCACCCAGCCCCACCATCTTTCCAAATTCTGGATCGATGTGTATCGGATTGTAATCGCCGGACGCGCCGGCGTAATAAAGCGCCCTGTATTTATCGACTTTCTCACTTGCGGTGAATGTTTGTCCTTTTTTAATTGTCATAGCACTTCTCCTATTTTCTTACTACAAAGGTATATTTTCCACGGCTCACGTCTTTACCGTGCTGGTTTTTTGAATTGAGCTCCAGAGAAATTACATCCAGCTTTTCCTTGTTCTTGATGTCGCTGATCTTCGCGGTGGTGGTGATGGCATCGCCTGCCTTGACCACTTCAAAAAATTCCAGTTCCTGCTCTCCGTGCACAAGCATTGCCATGTTCAGGTTAAGCTCTTTGTCCATGAAGACTGGTTCGATGAGGTGCGCGCCAAAAACAACCGCAAAGGTGGGAGGCGCGATAATCTTGCCATATTTCGATTTTTTGGCGAAATCGTCGTCAAGATAATGAGGATCGGGGTTTTTAATCGCTTTGGCGTATTCCTTGATTTTTTCTTTTCCCACTTCATAGGTATGCGCCGGATATGTTTTACCGATGAATTTTGTATCTATAGACATGGGGTTTTCTCCTTTTTACGCCGCGTATTTTCTTATCAAATCTTTAGCAATCATCACACGCTGTATTTCCGAAGTTCCCTCACCAATTTCACCAAGCTTGGCATCACGGTAAAGGCGCTCCACAGGGAATTCTTTGATATAGCCATAACCGCCGAATACCTGTACTGCCATACTGGATATCTGCGTGGCGGCTTCCGATGCCCATACTTTGGCTACGGATGCCATTATCGCGGAGTCAGGGTTATTGGTCTGTTTTGCCCATGCGGCCTGGTAAATCAGTAGCCTTGATACATCGGATAAGATCATCATATCGGCAAGCTTGAAAGAGACTTCCTGAAAACGATTTATCGGTTTTCCGAAAGCGTTTCTTTCTTTGGAATATTTGTTGGCGTGCTGGAGGCACTTGGCCGCTATTCCCAGGCTGACGGTCGCCATGCCGATTCTGCCGTATTCAAGTGTTTGCATTGCCTGGATAAATCCATGGCCCACCTTCCCAAGAATAGCATCCTCAGGCACTTCACAATCTTCAAGAATTAATTCGGCCGTGGGTGAGCCGCGGAAACCCATCTTGTCGAATGGCTTGCCCACTGAAAATCCCTTAGTTCCTTTATCGACAAGAAAACACGTTACACCGGATCCCGGTCCTTTTGCTTTGTCGTTGTAGGCGAAGATCAGCGCCACATCGGCAATCGTTGCGTTCGTGATAAATGTTTTTGTCCCGTTAAGAATCCACTTGTCTCCCTGCTTGACAGCAGTGGTTTTGATGGAAGCCGCATCGGAACCTGCCCCAGGCTCGGTAAGGCCGAAGCAGCCAATGATTTCACCCTTGATGATGCCGGGAAGATATTTCTTCTTCTGCGCATCGGTGCCGAAGAGTTTTACCGGTACACCGAAAAGCCCGCTGGATGAACCGCAGGACAGAAATGTGGAGGCGCAAGCAGCGGCCACTTCCTCTCCCGCTATCGCCTGGCTGATTAAATCGAGATTCGTGCCGCCGTAAGCTTCATCGTGCCCCATACCAAGATAGCCGATGCTGGCCATCAGCTTGATGTTCTCTTTAATCAGTTTTTTTACTTCTTCATGATCAGCTTCATCCAGAATCTGGGCGCGCGGCTCTATTTCTTTAGTGCAAAACTTCGAAAAGTTTTCCTTTATCGATAATTGTTCCGGTGTCAAATCATAGTTCATAATAATATTCTCCTGTCTTATGTCTGGTTATCCTGTATCCGCGCAAAAAATTAGAAGTAGCTCAGGATACGTGATATGATAAATCTCTGCATCTCGGAGGTTCCGCCACCGATTTGTCCCAGCTTCGCGTCTCGGAGGAATCGTTCTATCGGGTATTCATGAACGTAGCCGTAGCCGCCGAATATCTGCACCGCTTCGCTCGCGGCCTTCATGCCCCAATCGCCCACGATTGCTTTTGCGACAGAGGTATTCATGTGATTGAGAGGTTTGCCTGAATCCTTATCATGAGCAACGCGGTAAACCGCCATTTTCGCGGCCTCTTGTATAATCTTCATGTCCGCGAGCTTGTGCTGTATCGCCTGGAACGTATTGATCGGTTTTCCGAACTGTTCCCGCTCCTGAGAATATTTGGTGCACGCTTCAATTGCAAACTGCATACCGCCGACAAAGGGCGCCAAGAGAGCGCTCCTGTCCCAGGAGAGAGTTTCGACGGTGTATTCAAAGCCCTTGCCAGCTTCACCCAGCAGATTTTCCTCCGGCACTTCGCAGTTGTCCAGAATCACTTCTGAGGTGGCGGAAGCGCGCACGCCCATCTTGTGGAATGGAGCTCCTGTAGAGAAGCCCGGAAAATCTCTCTCGACGATGAAAGCCGTAATTCCGTTGTGTTTCAGCTTTTTATCAATAGTGGCGTAAATAACACAGACGTTGCATACCGGCGCGTTGGTAATGAATGTCTTTGTCCCGTTGAGAATCCACTTGTCGCCTTTTTTAACTGCCGATGTAGTTATAGACGCGGCATCGGAACCGGAGCCAGGCTCTGTAAGTCCCATGCAGCCGATCCATTCACCGCTGGCAAGCTTCGGTACGTATTTCTTCAGCTGGTCGGGTGTTCCATGTTTGAATATGGTATCCGTGCACAAATACGTGTGCGCTCCCAACGCCAGCAGGTGCCCCTGGTCAACACCGGCATGACCCAGGGCTTCAGTCGAAAGACAACAGGTCACAACACTGGCGCCGGATCCACCCAGTTCTTCCGGAAAGGGTAGGCCCAGAAGACCCATCCCGCCAAGTTTTCGCCAGACTTCCATCGAGAACTCACTTTTGAGATCAGCCTCTTCGACAAGCGGCACAATTTCTTTTTTTGCGAATTTATAAATTGAATCTTTAAACATCAATTGTTCTTCCGTAAAACCGAATTCCATGAGTGCCTCCTTCAATGGATTATTTATCTTTTATGACCATGGAGAGAATCTGTTCTTTAATTTTTCCCGTGTACTCGCGATAATCGAATGCCTCGTTATCAATTACATACTGGATTATCATTCCCTGGATAAGGGATACGATGATTACCGACGTAAGTTTCACATCCGCGACAGTGAACAAACCTTTTGCCGTTCCCTCCTTTAGAATTAATGTGATCTCGTCGCGGTAACTCTGGAAGAGCTTGATGTTCGCTTTACGGATACGATTGTTATGATTGATCTGCGCCCAAAAATATATGAGCACGTGAAAATAAGCTTTTTCCTTATCCAGAAGATCGAAAGCCTGGTCGCAGAAGGCCAGCAGCTTTTCGCGAGGATCCGAAAGAACTGTGAGCGCCTTGGTGAGATAAAATTTGAGATTGAAGTTCATCTCTTTTAAAAGGGTGAGCAGGAGATCTTCCTTGTCTTTGAAGTAATAATGGACAAGGCCGGTGGAAAGGCCGGCTTCTTTGGCAATATCCCGTATGGTGAAGTCATAGTATCCCTTCTGTCCTACAACTTTGTATGCGGCCCGTGTAAGTTGCAACCGCCTCGTATTTATTGTGTCGCTTTTGTGTCGTTCATTCATTGTTGCTTAAACCTCCAATTTGTTGACAATAGCCGTAATTCCCGCCCGGGTGAACACTTCATCAAGTCTGCCCCATTGTGTTTGTTGCACCCATCGGTTGTCCGAGCCTGATGTATAATCCAATTGGTGCCGTTGTTCTTCGTATGGCCGTGTTCCACCCATGATCACTTTAGTTCCGACGATTTGCTTCGTCCGGCAGGGATCTATAATGATAAAGCCGATATCATCATATTCAAACCTGCCGCTGTTTTCCTGCAGTATCCCTGAAATAATTTCACTGATGCTGTCCACCGGGTAGCGTTCAAACACGTCGCGCGCGCCTCCGACAATTGATTGGCGCATACAGAACCGCCATAAATCATTGAACCCGTCCGTCGAAAGTAGCACCCTGGTGTCGAGGTTTGCAGTGCGATATTCTGTAACATCCACGATATCCTTGCTTCTTCCCGCAAAATTCATATCTCGTCCCGTCTGCTGGCTGATCTCCCCGGTGATACTGTTCATTACGGTTACGGCGCTGTCGCCACCATGTGAGATTATCAGGCTGATTCCTTTCCCTTCGGGTCTGATGGCAACACAGCTAAATGTCGTCTTGTGCTGGTATTTCTGCTCGGAGTATATCTCCGAATTAATCAGATCTTTCCATCCGGAAACCGTCTCAGGCGCGCCTGATTGAGCAAGGCTTTCTGATAATCTATTTAAAAGATCACGAGACGCCCAGGGAAAACGCTCCGAGCCGTCAGCTACTGCAAACACCATGTGTTCAAAATCAAATAAAAGGCAATCGCCGTTGCCATACCCGCTTCGAAATTTATCTGTTCCAGTACTGATGCCACCACACAAAACCCCCGGCAATTTTAATATCCGCTTTGATGGATTTATCTCAACCGTTGGAGACTCCTTAATCACAATCAATCTATTACCTTAAAATACTCAATATCCCGTATGCTGCCTTTACGATCCTTGGAGAATACCGGCTCAACACGGGCGCCGATCCTGATCCTCGTTTCGTCCTTAACGTTGATGTAGTGTTGAAACAGGGTATCGGCGCCGTCGAATTTGATGAAACCGTAGCCATAGGGCACAGGCTTCTGCGCGCCAGTTTCCGGATCGATGAAAGCGAAGCGGAGAATGGTAAAAGTACTGATGATGCCTTTTGGGCCTACTTCAACCCAGTCTTTCATCTCGACAAAGCAATCTCCGCACACGCCGCGCGGTGGCATATAAACTTTCTTGCACTTTGGACATTTAATAGCCATAAATCTGCGGTTATCACGAAGCTCGGTGAAAAACTTGCTGCCGTGCATTCCCACGGAATACGCGAAGGGTTGTATCGCGTCGCCTGATTCTATGATTATATTTTCATTCTGAGTCATGATCTCTACTCCTTTTGGATCAGTTCGGTTTTTTATTTCCGTGCAGTATCATGTCCGTCCACCAGCAGCCGCCAAAGCCGCTGCTGAAAGCGAAATTGACGTCAGGGACCTGCCGCCCTTGTGCTTTGCCCATCACCTGCATTGTCGCCTCAGCACAGCGGATGAGACCTGTGGCCCCGATGGGATTAGTTGCTATAACTCCACCAGACGGATTTATGGGAAGCTCGCCCCCCATGTCTGTATTGCCATCCCAGATATACTGCGGTGCTTCGCCGGGGCCAACGATGCCCATATCCTCAATCCAGATCAGGCCACCAAATGAATAAGGCTGGTAAAGTTCGATTACGTCCAGTTCCTTGCGCGGCTCCCTGATGCCCGCCTTTTTCCAGAGTTCCTGAGAACCTTCACGCATGCTGGTAAGGCGTCCATAGTCCGCATCTCCCAGATAACTATAGGAATGGCGGGAGGCTGTTGCCCAGATCCAGTCCGGTTTCGGACATATTTTTTCGGCGATGTCTTCACTGGCCATGATGACGGCGCACGCGCCATCGGAACGAGGGCAAACGTCCAGAAGATGTATCGGATCTGCCAGCATCGGGGAGGCAAGCACTTCTTCGAGGCTTACTTCCTTTCTCAGCTGAGCGTGGGGGTTGTTCATCGCGTGTTTACGATCACGAACACTCACCCGGGCGCCGTCGCGTTCAGATGCGCCGTAGCGGGCAATGTATGCCTGTGCCTCAGCAGCCAGCCCGGAAATAGCACCGGCGAATACCAGGCGATCCCATACGGGATCAAAGGCAGTGGTGATTGCGCCGGTGGTATCTGATTCAGAATTTTTCTCCCAGCCGATAATCAGTACTTTATCGAACATGCCCGACCCTACCAGATGGTAGCCGCCTATGGCGACGGTGCAGCCGGTGGTTCCGCCGGTGGTCAGTTTTATAATTGGTTTCATTGTGCCGCCGGAGCCGTCAACGCTCCAGCAATCTACATAATTAATTCCTTCAAAGTGGTCCATGTTCCCGATGACAATGGCATCGATATCTTTCATCTTGAGGTCAGCGTCCGCAAGCGCTCTTAGTACTGCCTCGTTAATGAGTTCTTGACCGTTCACGTCAGGGCGATGGCTCTTATGGAAAGTTTGTCCGGTTCCTACAATTGCAACTCTTTTAGCCATGGTTTAACCTCCTACTTGTCCTTATCAAGAATAAATACGCAGTGGGACTGACCACCCAGTCCGTTCAAGCCCTGTACGAGGCCGGTTTTAGCCTTTTTCACCTGAAAACCGCCCACGTCACCACGAATCTGCCTGACCACAGCGGCCATGCTGTAGAGGCCGGCGGCGATAACGGGATGACCCGAGAGCAATCCGCCGGAAGCGTTTATCGGTAGCCTGCCATCTATATTAAAATCTCCTTTTTCGAGGAGCTTCCCTGCCATCGAATCGTCCGCAAGTCCCATTTCTTCAAGCCACATGAGTTCCTGATAAGTAAAAGCATCGTAAAGTTCGGCAACATCAATTTCTTTTTTTGGATCATGAATTCCAGCCATTGCGTATGCCTTCTTCGCCGCTTTGGTGAGTGACTTAGCGCGGGAAATATCTCTGTCTCCGAAGAAAAAGCTGTCCGCGCAAAAAGACACGCCCTTAATCCAGACCGGCTTTTGCTTGAACTTTGTTGCCGCGGATTCATGGGCGATAATAACCGCCGCGCATCCGTCGGATACCGGTGAACAATCGAGCTTATGCAGCGGGTCCGCTATCATCTCGGATTCCAGAACATCTTTAACTGTGATCTTCATTGGGAGATGTGCCAGTGGGTTCTTCAGCGCATTACCATGGTTCTTGACGGATACCATTGCCATCTGCTCAGGCGTTGTCTTAGTGCGGTGCATGTATGACCTGGCCTGCATGGCGCACGCAGTAACCATGTCCATACCCAGTGCCCGTTCATAGATTGGGTCAAAGGCCGAATTGGTGATGAGGCTTGATACGCTCTGGGAGCCCTTGGAATGTCCTGTCACCAGAGTAGTCTTATACGAACCGGAAAGGCAGCGAGTCATGCCGTAAAAAGCGCCATAGGTGCCATCGCCCTCGACACAGGATACGTTCTTGTGGGCCGCGCCACTGGCATCTCCCACGGCCATGCAGGAAATCGTCCTGCCGTCCCAGAAGTCGCTTGATGTGGTTACCACGTTGTCGATATCGTCAATGGTCATACCCGCGTTGTTCAAGGCATTATTTACGGCTTCCCACGCCATATCGGCGAAGGTTTCTCCGATTTTGCTCTTTTCAATTTTCGTCGTGCCGACGCCGATTATTGCTGCCCTGTCCATATCTTTGGCTCCTTAATGATCATACCGGTTTAAAATACGAAATATCACGGATGGTGCCTTTGCGTTCTTCGGAGAACACCGCCTTCACTCGCATCCCTATTGTCACGTTTTCAGGCTTAATTTCGTCCAGATAATGCAGCATGGCTGTATCGGCGCCATCGAGTTTTATCATGCCCCAGATGACGGGAACCTTTTTGTCAGAAGGGATTGCCGCAAACTGGCACCTGGCCACCGTAAAGGTAATAACAGTTCCTTCATTGGATATGTTTACCCACTCCTTGTTCTCGGTGAAGCAGGAGGGGCAGACCTTGCGCGGGGGGAGGAATACCTTGTTGCATGCTGCGCATTTTGTTCCTGTTATTTTCTTTTCATCCCGAAGGGTTATGTAAAACTTGCTCGCTGTATCACCGGCCCACCATGAATAGGGAACGTTGATCTTGCTTTTATACACCATCGGCTCAATGCCTTGAAATTGATCGGACATAATTGTTCTCCTATGTTTTATCTTCCTATAATATACCGTTGCGGATCAACTTCCTCGCGGAGTATGCGCAGCTCATTCTCATGCGGCGGATCAGTATCGGTGATCTTATCAGCCCAGAGGAGCTCGAAGCCGCAGTTGTCCTGAATATCTTTCCGGTTATAGCCCGGATTGATATTGATAACCTTCATCCGTTTGGACTCTTCTTCAAATCCCATGATCGCCATGTTGGTTATAATACGATAAGGGCCGGTACCTTTAGGGAGACCTGCATCATACCGCGAGTTGCCGCCTGTCAGGTAGCCGGGGGATGTGATGAAGTTGATCTTTTCTGTGAATCGCTTCGCGTCCTGTGGTGTCATCATCATCATCCTCCAGCATAATGAAGCCAGATCGTTGGCCCCGCCGGATCCGGGAAAGCGAACTTTCGGTTTGGCGTGATTGTCGCCGATCATGGTGGAGTTGATGTTTCCGTACATGTCGATTTGCGCGCCACCGAGAAAGGTGTAGTCCACCATACCGCGTTGGCATGTTTCCATGATTTCAGGCATGGAGCTGGCCATGATCGCCCTGTGGAAAGTGCGCGAGTCCCCGACAGAAATAGGCATTGCGGGCAATATCGGAGCGACGCCGCCGGCTTCGAACATTACCGTCAGGCTTGGCGAGTGTGTCTTCTGCGCCAGCATGGCGGCTGCACAGGGCGCTCCGGTTCCTACGACGACTGTAGCTCCGTCCTCCAGGTTTCGCGCCGCAACGCATATCATTAATTCCATGGGATTATAATCTGCCATAGTAGTTCTCCTTATTTCTTTTCAGTCAGGTGCTCAATGGCGCGAAGTTTGATCATCTGTTCGATGCCGCCATTCATATCCAGATATTCATTGAAATTCTTCGTGTCGATAATCTGTTTTTTGAAGAACTTGTTGAATTCTGCGGGGTCCTTCTCCACGTTCAGCCATTGTTTAAGATACTCTTCATCGGAAAAATATTCGTAAGGCATGTTACCTGGATAACTCCCGTAGGGGACTTCAATAACGGCATCAACGCACCAAAAGGGGATGAACGTCGCTTCCGGGTGTTGTCTGATTTTATCGTTGGATATTATTCTCTCGGTTGTGATCACGACCCGCTTGGCCGCCTTGGCCAGATCCTGATCCGACACAGACGCGCCATACACGTGGGCGTTGCCGTAAACATCGCACTCATGGACGTGAATCGCCGCGAAGTCGGGATAGAGCGCAGGGTGCGCCACGTACTTCTGTCCGGTGAAGGGGCAGATGATTTCTTTTGCGGCGCTGTACTTGAAGGTGTCGGTGCCCATGATGTTGCGTGCCGGCAGGAAAGAGAGCCCCATTGCCGCTGCTTTGATTCTCCAGGAAAGGGTAGCGTTAGTCCATTCCGTCAGCTTGATATTTCCGCTTTCCACAGCGCGCCGCGCATGCGGGGAAAGGCCGCGTGCTTCCAGGCCGATAATGTAGGCCACATCGAGTCTGTCAATGCACTCGCCGGCTATCAGTATCTGAAAGTCATGGGTAGCGGTATGGCCGGCAAACCCCAGATTTTTCTTTTTCTGTCGGACGATCTCATGCAGGATTGCCGTAGGAATTCGGTTTGCCCCAAACCCGCCGATGGTTATGTAGTCGCCATCTTTGATCAAGGTTTTTACTGCTTCTTCAGCAGTAGTGACCTTGTTTGCCATCGCGCGTGATTTGTGCCTGAAAAACTCCCTCGCTCTATCGGCATCAGGATCAGTAAACAATTGATTTTGACCTTGCTTTAATTCAACTGCCTTGCTCATAATTATCCACCTTGTTGATTATGGTTTTCTTGCTATATTGTCAGTCCATGGTTCTGACTACGTTTTTTCATACAGATCGTCGCAGGCCTCTTTTTTATACATGTCGTCGATAAAATATTTATACTTCTCGAGCACCACCTTACGTTTGATTTTAAGGGAAGGCGTGAGTTCGCCGCTTTCCTGAGAGAAATCGCTTGTAACTATCCGTATGCTCTTGATCGATTCATACTTCGCCAGGTGCGAGTTGCGCTCATCTACGTGCTTCTGCACAATATCAAGAAAATTCGGGTCTTCCAGCAGCTCTGCCGGATTATTGAACTTTATTTTCTCCTCCGTCGCCAATAGCGCGGCCTCCTCAGGATTGATATTGCACAAACCGGTGAGATGCTTTTTCTTTTCGCCGATTACGATAAACTGGGTAAACAGCGGATCGGACTTGAACATGTTTTCGATCTTCTGGGGGGCGATGTTCTTGCCGCCGGAAGTTATGATGAGATCTTTTTTTCTGTCTGTGATGAGAAGATTGCCCTCATCATCAAACATGCCGATATCGCCGGACATAAAATAACCGTCGGGCGTGAAAGCATCACGAGTCTCGTTAGGAAGTTTCCAGTATCCCTTGATAATATTTCCGCCCTTTAATAAAATTTCGCCGTCGTCGGCTATCTTTATATCCATACCGGGTATTGGCTTACCGGTGGTTCCTATCCTGTAATCAGCCAGTGACTGCATTGTGGCGGGGGCGGTGCATTCAGTCATGCCATATCCCTGTATGACTGTGATGCCGGCCGCGTTGAAGAAGCGAATAATCTCTTCGGCAGTTGGCGCGCCGGATGCCGTCATCCACGTAACCCTTCCACCGAGCTTGTCCTGGAGCTTTTTGAATATGGCAGTATAGGCGATCTTGTACTTCAGCTTCAGGAAGAGAGGGATGCGCTTATGCTTCTCGCGGCGTTCGCTGATGCGGTTGCCCACTTTCTGACCCCAGGCAAAGATTTTCTGCTTGAACGGGGACTGCTCCTTTACCTGCGCCATAATTTTTTGATACACCTTCTCGCACACCCGCGGCACTGCCAGGATCATGGTGGGGCGTTTTTGTTCGAAGTCCGCGAGCAGCGTGTCGAGGCTTTCCGCGTAGGATGCAGTAATCCCGCAGTACATGCCGTAGAAATGGCCCGCGATTCGTTCAAAAACATGAGAGAGAGGGAGGAAGGGAACCGTGCAATCTTTATCAGACGCAAAATGAGGCTGGATCGCGTCAAGGGACTGGACCACCCAGAAAATATTTCCGTGAGTTACCATGGCGCCCTTGGGCAATCCGGTTGTGCCGGATGTGTACACGATGGTGGCAAGGTCATCAACAGTCACGTCTTGTGAAAGCTTTTCAAAGAGAGAAGGGTCTTCGGCGTGTTTTTTCCGTCCGAGTTCCAAGAGATCCTTGAAACTCATGACCTTAGGATGAGCCACGGCATCATTTTCTTCCATTACGATTATCTTTTCAAGGCTGGGGCAATTATCCGCGATCTCGAGTATCTTTTTGAGTTGGGTCTTATTTTCCGCTACAATAACCTTAGATTCGGAATTATTGACGATATACTCTATATCCTCAGAAGGCAGGGTAGGGTACACCGGGATTACGCAGACACCGATTCCCAGCGATCCCATATCGGCATAAAGCCATTCCAGTCTGTTTTCAGAAAGTATGGAAACGGCATTTCCCTTCCGGAGTCCCAGCGATACGAGACCAAGGCCGAAGGCACGCGACCTGTCGTAATATTCGTTCCAGGTGGCGCTGTGCCAAATGCCTCCCATTTTTTTTTCGACGCAAAGGCGATCACCATACTTCTTAACACGGTTTCGAAAAACATCGTTCATAGTTTTTTCTGATAAATCCATGTAAGCCTCCTAGGTTAGTTTCAATCGTTTAATCCTCAAAAGGTGGGGTAGGGTGAACTTTAATTCACCTCAACCCACATATCCTAATTAGAAAAGGTTAAAACCAATCTATCTCTTCTTAATACCCATAATCAGGCGAGCCTCTGCCGTTGTAGCCACAGGACGTCCGAGGGCATTGGCAATTGCCACAGCCACTTCTACCAGTTCGTAACTTCCCTTAGCGAGATCTCCATTCGGCATTTTGATGTTATCTTCAAGACCGACCCTCATGTGTCCGCCAAGGATGCAAGACTGCATGATGCAGGGGAACTCGTCGGTACCGACGCCGCAGGTGGTAAAGTTCGCTTTCGGGGGAAGCGCGTTCATCATGGCGATAAATGCTTCGGCCCTAAACTGCTGCCCACCCGCAACTCCCCAGACGAAGTTAAAATTGATCGGGTCGGTGAAGATACCCTGCTTGCCTATCAGTATGGCATTGTCGAGTCCGCCCATATCGTAGCACTCGATTTCCGGCTTCACGCCGTTTTCTTGCATGGCCTTGCCGAAATCCTGCAGCATGGTGAAAGTGTTTTCAAACACGTAATCGATGAATATCTTTCCGGTTTTTCGGTCAACGATACCAAAGTTCATCGTGTTGGTGTTCAGAGACGCCATTTCGGGTTTGACCGCCACGATCTGCGATATCCGTTGCTCTGCTGTTTTACCCATGCCAACCGCGGAGCTGAGGTTCACAATCAACTCCGGACATTTCTGTTTTATCGCATCATGGGTAGCGCGTATCCGCTCATGATCGTGAGTGGCCATACCCCCGTCTTCACGCGCATGCACATGTACCATTGCCGCGCCGGCCTTCCAGCACTTGTAAGCTTCTTCCGCGAACTCTGCTGGTGTATAGGGCACCGCTGGGTTCTGGTTTCTCATGGTGGCGGCACCGGTAAGCGCCGCGGTGATGATAACAGGTGTTGACATATCGGGTTTACCTCCTTTTCTTTTTCCTTCTGTATCGGGTTCATCGACAGGAACCCATTGCTTCCGGGCCGCGTTAATTTCGTGAACCGAAATTTTTTCAGCCTCGGGTTTAAAATGATCTATATCCAGGATAGTGCTTGTCGTTTCTTTGGCAAACACCGCCTCTACTTTCATCCCTATCTTTACGTCCTCTATGGCGCATTCTTCAAGAATATGCATGAAGGGCGTATCCGCGCCGTCAAGCTTTATCAGGGCCAGGACAAACGGCGCTTTCCGCGGCAGGTGCTTATCGTTGTAGCGCACCACCGTGAAGTTCTCTACCTTACCGGTATTGCTTACATCGACCCATTTATCGCGGATGTCCGTGAAGTCCTTGTCGCATACCTGTCGTGGCGGCAGATAAACCAAATTGCAGGCAGGACATTTTACGCCCATAATTTTATTCTGATCCCTGATGGTTGTGATGAATTTGCTGCCAACCCGGCCGGCGAAGTAGGTATAAGGGAGCGCCATCTTACCTTCAACCACATAGCTGTCTTCAAAACCTTTAATTCGCTTTGTTGTCATATCCCTTCTCCTTACTCATCTATTTCGAAATATTTAATATCCCAGATATCGCCAGTCCGGTTTTCCTCCCACACGGGTCGGACACGGGTACCTTTCTTCTCATTCCAGCCCATCTGGATTTTTTCTATTTGATCCTTTCTTATGAAGTGAGGCAGAGTCTCATTACCCTTACAGCCGTCAAAGAGTATATTGATCCCTCCGTAAGGTGTTTCCCTGGCCACGCCGGTCAAGGGGTCAGGCATGGCGTAGTAGACGAGGTCCATATAGCGGACTTCGCCTTTGGGACCCACCTCTACGAAATCAGCGGCGCGCACCCGGCACTCAGCGCATACTTCACGCGGCGGCAACTGCAATCTGCCGCATTGGGGACACTTATTCGCGTATATCTTTTTATCCTTCAGGCCTTTGAGGAACTTGCCCATGATGGGGCCGGTCGAAAATTTCTGGTTCACCGATATGGTCTTTTTGAGGACAATGAGTTCCTGTTCCGGGATATTGCCGCCCATCGGGTCCTTATATTTTTCGAACAGAATTGGCCATTTCGACGCCATCATATTAATGTCGCCCTTGGCTGACGCTTTTCCCGCCGCTAAAATACTCTGAGCATCAATTTTACCGAGTATAAAATCAACGTAATCCTTAGCATCGTTGAATTCCAGCGTAACTGTCGGCTTGCCCTCGATGGTCGTCGTGACTGTGCATACTTTGTCTTTTATGAAAACTGTCCATTTGCCCCCTTCCTGTCCGCCAAGATCAAAGGCAAACGACGCTTCCAACCCTTCGGCCTCTTTAGCCTTAAAACGCGACACCACCGTTGCAAACATGTCCGCAAGATAATCTTTAACGGTCATTTCCTTCTGGGCGATGACGTATTTGCGGAAGAGCTTGCCGGTTTTTCCGAAAGCGCCCATGTCACCTTCAACTTTGACTTTTCCGCTCATGAAAGCGTTTGTGGCGTCCACTTTACCGGTGTTTACCCCGACAAATGTCTCGCCGTCAGCTTCCATAGTCGCAATACAGCCGGCTAGATCACTTGTTTTATCAATCTTCATTTCATTATTCTTTACAGTCAGTTTCCATTTGCCCTCATCTTTGATATCGTAACCAAAAACCGCATCGACATCCTTGGCGCCTTCGGGACGGAAACGCTCTTGCATTGTATTGAATATATCTTCTACTTTTATTCCCCAGTATTCTGCCATGATTTCCCTCCTACCAGTTAAGTTCCTTTTCGAGCATTGTCATCACGGTCCACATGGTACCACCGAACCCTGACGCGAGCGCGTGATTGACCGGGGTCGGTATCTGGTGCGGACCGGCATTACCGCGTACTTGCATAGCCGCTTCGGCCACCCGAATAAGCGCGGTCGCGCCGATTGGGTTCGACCCGATAACTCCGCCTGACGGATTGATGGGCATCTTGCCGCCGATCATTATTTCCTTATCCTCGATGAGTTTGAGATGTTCATCGCCTTTAAGTCCAAAGAAGTCTCTGATCCAGTCAATGGCCCACCATGAAGCCGGATCGTACATTTCAAATACATCAAAGTAGTTTATGGGGTCTGTAATACCGTTTCGCTTGAACAAATTCTCCGCTGCGAATTTATGAGTTTTCAGAACAGGGAACTTCCTATCGTATCCGAATATATTGAAGTTCTCTTCCTTATGGACGGTGATATGGTCTCGTATCCAGACAGGCGTCTTAGCAATTTCTTTTGCTTTCTTCTCACAAGCGAAAATGACGCAGCATGCGCCGTCCGACTGAGAACACATTTCGATGAGTTTGAGATTGCCGACGAGTTTCGGTGAAGTCCTGATGAGGTCGTCAATCTGACTGAATTCAAGGCCAAAGGCACGATGCGCGTTGGGATTGAGCCCTGCGTGCTTATCCATGATGATGCGGTAAGTCAGCGATGCCTTATCCGCACGCTCAACGCCGAATTCCCGCTCGACATCATATGCGCTCGAGCCGGTAAGTGCACCAGCCTGAATTTTTCTAAACCATAGAGGACAGGCCATGTTGGTAATACCTCCGGTGGTGTGCCCTTCCTGTAGTTTTTCAAAACCGATGGCCATTACAATATCATACATCCCCGACGCCACAAGATTGTCCGAAGCGCATGATATGGTCGCACCGACTGTACCGCCGGTTGTAATCCTGATGCATTCCTTGCCATAGGCGCCTGTTCCCAGAACGTGCCAAAGGTCCGGCGAGTGCACCATCTCGAAGAGTTCCATGTTGCCGTGAACAACACAATCAATGTCTTTCATGGTCAACTTAGCGTCTTTCAGTGCCAGACTGACAGCTTCATGGATTAATTCAGGCTGGTTGACGTCCTCACGATGGCTGGAATGCTTTGTTTGTCCGATGCCTATTATTCCAACGTTTCTGTTTTTCTTATGTGCCATTGTTCAACCTCCCTAGGATTCCATTACTATAACGGCTTGGTGCTGACCGGCACCGCCGTAAGTTGCCTGGGCGACTGCCCGCTTAGCATTCTTGACCTGTCGAGTGCCTGCCTGATTGCTCAGGTGGTAGTAACATTCAATTGCCCTGGCCGCGCCTCCGAGGAGAAGCGGATTGCCGTTTAGTTGCCCACCGGACAGATTCACATTGAACTTATCCATGCCACCATCGTCAATCCACTTTCCGCCGTTACCTTCATCGGCAATGCCGACACCCTCTGCCCACATTGGGAGCTGGTACGCGGCGTGGTCGCTCAGCTCGAAAAGCTGTATCTCTTTGCGGGGATCTTTTATACCTGCCTTGGCGTACGACCGTTGGGCGGCATTTTTAAGCGAAAAATTCGATGTAAGGTCTTTATCGCCAAGGAAATATGTGTCCATGCAGCTTCCGTATCCGGTAATCCAGACGGGATTATTTGTAAATTCTTTGGCCCGCTCTTCACTGCAGAGCAGCATGCCATACGCCCAGTCTGTAACCGGATAAATGTAGATCTCCCGCAACGGATCAGAGTACATCGGTGATTGCATGGCTTCTTTTTCAGTGACGATTTTATTTTCGCGACCGTAGGGATTCTGTTTCCCGTTTTTTCGGGAACGTACCACTATTTTTGCCAAATGCTCATCGGTAACTTTTGATTTTTCCATATAAGCCCGGGCTTGCATGGCATCCACATTGTGATAATCCATCCCGAGTGGCCTGCAGTAGAAGGGATCATAAGCAAGGTTGGAAACCATCCTCCGGCTTTCTCCCTGCGACTCCTTGCAGTGACCCATGAAAAGTATCAAATCGTCGTGGCCGGACAGTATGCATGCCATTGCGTAACCGAGGCCGTTGATGCTCTCCTGCGCCATTTTCTCTTCACCGCGGAAATGGGCACCCACAACATCAGTTATACCATTGTTTGATATTGTCCGTGCATCAAACACATCATCCGAGCAGGTGATAATAGTCCTGATGCCCTTCTCCATATCGAAAGTCACCTTGGTCTGCTTAATTATTGACTCGAAACATTCAAGTAACATGTTCTGAAAACGTAAATAATGATAATCGGGATCGTTCTTTATCTGCGCGACAGCGCAGATGGCAATTTTTTTAGCCATTACCATTCCTCCTGTTTGATCTGACTTGATAAAGAATTAAAATATTTAAGCCTTTATTGCTTAAATGTAACAATTCCATGATTTCCCTGCTTTTATTGCCCGGATGATGGAATCTTTTTCTCGTTTCGCGTCCAACTCTATCCATGCTCTGCCGATACCTACACGAGCATGCGAGTCATCCGATGCTATTTTTGGATATGCAATATTCAGTTCTTCGAAAACTATCTCACGATATCCCTTGGTCGTTATTTCCACCGCGTCCAGTGGAAACATCTTTTCCAGTTCCGCCAAACGAGCCAACAACTGCTTTGGGGTAAAGTTATATTCGCCGATGTGGTTGAATATGTGGAGCACGTCATTGTCGCCTTTAATTTTTGACACATGAATATTTCCATTCACAAACACAGACAGCTCAATGCCATAAAAAATAATCATGTCTGTCTTTACTTGCCGGTACACGTCCATGTAGTTTTTCTTCAGCAGGTAATCATGATCCGTGAAAGCTATAAAATCATATCCTTTTGATTCATATGCGTTAGCTACTTCCTGGGGCGACAGTTTACCATCCGAGCAAGTTGTGTGCGTATGTAAGCATCCTTTTAATAACATATATTCCGACTCGACATGAACAGCACCACGGACTAGATCGTTTTTTCGATATTTTGATTGGACGTTCAACCAATTTGTTAATTGATTAATCCCACAGCTGATTATTGTCAAGGAAAAAATAAATAATTTTTAAATTTATGGGAAAGAAGTTATTATTAAGTTAAATTATTAATAAGATCGATGTGTTGTAACGATAGGGAATAAGCAATTTTTATGATTACTCTAGGGAGAATTTTGCATAACGGCATAATGCTAACAATGTTATAATATCGCTCAAGGGAAGCGGTTAATATTGATCATAATAATATCAATCATTAAGATTGATCGCCTGAGGCCAAAATCATTATTCGGTTTACGGCACAGTTTCTACAGGCACAGAATCTCGTCTTCTGTTAGATCTTCGACTCGGACAGGATCAATTCCCTTAATCATGGCAGCCAGCTGTTTGTTTGAAATTTCTTGCTGGGCCTGCACGATCCGCCATTTGTTGTTCTTTGTCCAAATAAAAAAACGCCAGGCGAAGCAGTCTTTGCAATGCAAATTTTTCTTTTGCATATAGTCGCTGCCAGTTAGGCCTTCAAGTGCCGAATGTTGTGAACACTTGATATCGATGCAAAATGTTCCAGAAATATATTCTTTGTTCATATGTATTTCTCCTTTTTGCAGGTACCGGCTTCCTTATTAAGTGGCCGATAATTTACTTGATAATTGTTTACATTGTTCTTCATGGCTATGTCAAGAAACCATTTATAGCTGATATTATATTACTGCCTTGTCAACTTTTTTAAAGGCCATTCCAAAATCTAAAAATAATAAGATGGCGCTAATTAATGCGACTAAATGTTTTTGACAATCCAATATATAATAAACATAACTGAAATATCCAAAGGATGGAAGACGAGTAAGCTTATTTGTGTTCATTGCCATTTTTCTTTCCATCATTCTGCTTTAGTTCGTTAAAGATTTTTCAAGCCCTTAGCCATAGCGTTGAAGTAATTATTATTTGTCGATGGACGAAAGATAAAACTGCAGATCATTCAATTCAAACAAATACATACCATGAAATGCAGTGGCGATGAAGTTGCTTAACTGAAATATTCACATTTATATTTCTTTTACAAATATGCCATTATGGATGGAAAGGTGTGGAATGAACTGCAATGTCTACGTCCCACTATTCCTTGTCGTAGCCAACCCATTTTATCGCAGGCCCGATAACCAGAAAAGGAGCTGGATTAATCGATCCGCCTCCAAGCCCCATATATCCCATGCCAAGATAAATATTGTCATTGATTTTGCGAAGTTCGTCATGCATCGAATGTACGGTTCCTGAATTATATGGACTGTAGTCAATATGGAAGGAATCTTTTTCGTCAATGAGAGATTTCCCGATGTAGGTATTCATCTTTCTTGAACGGTATATTACCTCCTTACCATCTTTATCTCTGCCCGAGAAGATGTTGTATCCCAATCCTTTGTTTTTTTCTGATGGAATGAAAGCCTTTCCAGTCCAGCGGCCGGGTCCGAAAAAATTATGTGTGTAAAAATCGGCTGATGCCGCAAGCACACCAACAGGAAGTGTTTTTGCGTTGTATTCACCATGCATTTCTTCATGCAGGGGTGCGGGTGCTGCATAAAAAAGTTGAAAAAGGGCTGCTTTGTCCAGCTTTTCAATGTCTGCGGCGGTCACCTTCGCGAGAGGAACACCGAGTATCTGCTCCATGGTCTGTCCTTTATAAGCGCCGCCTTTCTGTAAAATGTTTATTCCGGTCAGGGCAAGATGCGCAACGACCAGAAAAGCTATCAGAACTAGAGCTACCTTTAATACTTTCATGAAATATCCTCCAAAAGATTATTCACTGTTTCTTCCCTTCCATGTGTCGTTTGCATTAGCCATGCCAAGCGCGGCATTGAGCCAGTCCATCACCTTGATCGGCAGGAGTAACTTTGTAAGTGGTGTAATAAACTTTATAGGCATACTGGGTACCGCTACCATTGCTTGATTCTTTTTAATGGCCTTTATCACTTTCTTTGTCACGTCATCGGCAGAAAGTATTTTTGTGCCGGCAATCATCTTGGATCCCTCGAACATGCCTGTATTAACTGTGTTTGGACAGACGTAGGTGACACCTACGTTCGATTTATGTTTTTTCATTTCCTGTCGGAGAGCATCCGAGAAACCAATCACGCCGAACTTGCTGGCGCTGTAGGCGGTAAGGTTTGGTATTGCCAGTATGCCGCCCGCCGACGAGAAATTGACGACATGGCCCGACTTGCGCGCGACCATGCTCGGCAGGAATGCTTTGCACGTCCAGAACATTGCGGTTAGATTGATGTTGACAGTCTTCTCTATAGACTCATCTTCAAGGTTCAAAAGCTCTTTTGCATTTACGATACCGGCATTATTTACCAGAATATCAACATGGCCTAGTTCTTTTTCAACCTTTTGCGCCAACTGATAAACTTTCTTTCGATCTGATATGTCGCAAATATAATACTTACATTTCCCGATGTTCGAGAGTTCTACCTGTGTTTTCTTCATCTCTACAGCGTTTATGTCTACAAGTGCTACACGGCATCCTTCCTTAAGGAGTTTTTCAGACAGGCTTTTACCCATGCCCATTGCCGCTCCGGTTATGAGTACGGTCTTGCCATTTAAGTTTTTCATAAAATACTCCCATTACTAAATTAATGTTTTTTGATAAGCATGTGCATTTTTACCGCTACAGCAGAACGGAAAGATTTTTGTCTGTAATTGTCAGCCTGCACAGAATTAATCTGAATTGAACTTATTATGCTGTCGCCTTTGCTATTTTCTTCCAGTAAAGCTGTCCATGGCTACAGAGCCGCCCGAGATCGAGAGCATCCAGTCGAAGATTGGAGTTGGAAGTAGCTTGAGCACCATTGATCCATAGATGCTCAGCGGCGGCAGCATGACATAGGCTTTGCCCTTTTTCAAACCCTTGATGATAGCGCACGCCGCATCCTCTGCTTTGATAACAGGATTCATGGCCAGAGGCTTAAATCCCTTGAATAATCCAGTATCGATTACATAGGGGCAAACACAGGTTACCTTCACCCCGGTGTGTTTGAACTTCTTGAGCTCCCGCCTCAGGGCTTCTGAGAAGCCGACCTCTGCGAACTTGCTGGCGCAATAATCCGAGAGGATCGGCATGCCTATAAGCCCGCTGGATGAAGCCACATTAACGATTGCGCCACTGTTGCGAGCAATCATTTCGCCGATAAGAGCCTTGGTGAAGTACATGTGTCCCCAGTAATTGATGTTCATTGTGCGCTGCATCTCGTCTATTGTCAGATCGAAAAACGATTTACCGATTACAGTGCCGGCGTTGTTGATGAGCACATCAATTGGTCCGAAATCAGCTTTAATCTTGGATAGCGTGTCCATAACCGATTCGCGGTTAGAGATGTCACAGACATAACCGATCGCCTTGACGTTACGGCTTTTGACCTCCTCCAGTGTTTTGGCAACAGCTGCACCGTTGATGTCGATTAGTGCCGTGTTGGCGCGCTCGTCGGCAACGTAGTGGGCCATCAGTCGTCCGATGCCGCTTCCGGCACCGGTGATCAGGATATTCTTGCCTGCTAAGATTTTCATAATTATCTCCTTTTAATTATGGAGGCCTCGTGTTTAGCCGTTTCTAATTTATTACATCTTCCAAATCCAGCTTCTTCAGGGTTTTCTTTGTAGGTCTGCCGTTATTGTCCCAACCGCGCAGCCGATAGTACTTGGGCAGCATTTTGGATAATGGAACCTTACTCTTCTTTTTGCCAGGAATCTGTTCCTCGTCGGTAAAACGTTTGGGCAGAGTATCATCCTTGGCGGTAAATCCCTCTCTTATATTAAACAGCCTTTCCAGATTAAAGCCTCTCTCTCCCATCTGGGCGAATCTGCCGAAATCCATGTCCATGCCTGTTGCCTGTTTTATGGCCTTGGAATGGGGAAGCATGGGAAGGTGATATCTCATCATAGAGGAAGGCAACTTCAGGGTAAGGTTTATAATGGGCCAGGAATATGTCAGTATTTTTGTGACCAACCAACTGGCGATTTTGGAATTGGGAATTTTGAATATGACGGACGGTAAAACCGCCAAAGATGTATACAGACAGTTACCTCCAGCGCTGATAGAGGCCATGAGATTTTGATCAAGTATGGTATAGCTCGGCTTGGATCGATAATCATATTGATCAAGAAGTGCCGGACCGGTCGCTTCAAAAAAGATCACATAACCGCCATCCAAATGGCAGGCGCCGCGGTTTGCTGTTGCATAGCCTAAACCATGGCCGACAACTGCTCTCGGTTCGTAACCGGCAAATTCCATGCCCTTGGAATGAGGAGCAAAATCTTTCCCGCCGTATTTCTTCGAAAGGTATCGCACGCCTTCGGCCAGATCCGCGCCAATGCCCCGGCGAAATGCAATATTTCGTATAATTTCCGAGATATTTTCTTTTTTACCGAATTCTATACCGGTCTTCCACATTCCTTTTTCATTAAGTTCTGCCGCAAATCCCAATACCGTTCCTGTAGAAATTGTATCTAGTCCCAGTATGTCAAGTTCATAGTTCCAGCGGATGATTGCATCCATGTCATTGATAAGCAGATTAGATCCCAGCAGACACAGCACTTCGTACTCCGGTCCCTTAATCTGACGACCGTCAAGTTCGACAATCCTGGTACAGCGAATGGGACAGGATTGACAACCGTCATTCTTTATAAGCCGGGTCTCGGCAAGAGTCTGTCCGGTAAGCATTTGGGCATCCTTATAATAACCTGTAGAGAAATTCTTTGTGGGAAGGGCATTATGATCGGATATAGATTTCAAAAAAAAGGAAGTGCCATATTTAGGAAGGTAGTCTCCAGTTGCCGGATGATCTTTGAGCATATTAATCCATTTTTTGATGGTTTCCTTGAAACCTTCCGGATCATGAAGCTCAATCTTTTTCTTCCCCTGGGCAACAATGCCCTTGAGGTTCTTGGAACCCATGACAGCGCCCATTCCAGAACGCCCGTGAGCCCTGTCTTGGGAAACAACAATCGCATACTTTACAAGGTTTTCACCGCCTGGGCCAATGACCATTTTGCCGGCTCTCTTATCGCCCATTAATTCCTTTGTCTCTTCAATATCCTTTCCCCATATATGCGAGGCGTCTTTAATTGTTACCGTATCATCGTTTATATCCAGATACACTGGAGATTGGGCACGTCCCCTTACTACTATACCATCCCAGCCCGCTCTCTTTAGATGGATACCGAAATTACCACCACTGTTGGAATGGCCGATAGTTCCTGTCTGGGGACTTTTGGCAGATATGTCATAGCGACTTGTCGAAGGAGCGTTTGTTCCGGTAAGCGGTGATGTCATGACGACAAGAATATTATCAGGCGATAGAGGATCTATGCCGGGCTTCAGTTCGTCCAGTATAATCTTTGTGGATATAAATCTGCCTCCTATAAAACGTTCACGGTCGCGGTCAGACAGTTCGAATGTGCAAATCTTTCCTGATGAAAGATTAATATCCAGTATCTTTCCCATGTAACCCTTGTATTTGCTTGGCATAATGTTATCTCCTGTTTATAAATATTGCTCTTCGCTAATCCTATTTTTGCAAGACATCATTATATTTTTCAGTGCCCAAAGAGAAGCTTGTCTAAAATTATTTTTTCTACATTCGTGTGCATTTTCTGAATTTACGTGCATTGGCTGCTTTCTGTGTAATGCTCGGGAAAGCTACAACGAGTGTGTAGTTTTAGTAAAATTAATGATTATAAAGTATCAATAATAGCCACGCATTTGATTGGACGTTCAACCAATTTGTTGATTAATAATCCCCATGCCAATTATTGTCAAGAAAAAAGATTGAATATTCTTTAAATGTTTAGTGTTATTTATTGTTCTGTGAAATCATTAATAAGATCAATGTAATTTGTAGTCAATTCTTTTGTTGTATGGTAAATTTCACTTCCAAACGTTCAGGTATGCAGGGGAACAAAATCATTGTTATTGATGTCTAACATAAAAGAGAGCAAAAGCACCCTAATCGCTGATGACGACTTCAAATATGTTGTCTTATGTCAAAAGGGTTATGTGGAAGCATTTAGCGAGCTGGTTGAAAGGCATCAGAAGAAAATGCTGAACATCGCTTATAGAATGCTGGGTGATTATGATGACGCCTGCGATGTCACGCAGGAGGCCTTTGTTGCCGCTTATAAATCAATTAAGAAATTTAAAGCGGAGGCAAAGTTTTCCACCTGGCTTTACCGGATTGTTATTAATCATGCAAAGAACCGCTTGAAACAGCAAAAAAGCCTGAGAAGTCATGAAAATATCATGGATGAAGCAGGTAAAGGAAAAAAAGATCGCGCGGCATGTTTCAGCTCAACCGCTGGAGAACAACCGGATGTGCAAATGATGCAAAAGGAACGAGAGGCAAAAGTGCAAATGTGTATCGAAAAACTTGATGACGAATATAAAGAAGTATTAGCGTTAAGAGATATTCAGGGCTTTTCCTACGAAGAGATTTGCGCTATTTTAAAAATACCGGAAGGGACGGTTAAGTCAAGGTTGTCACGCGCCCGCGGCGCGCTGAAAGATTGCCTGGTAAAAGTAATTGGTGATTTATGAAAACATGCAAAGATATAAACGATAAGCTTTCTTTATATTTGGATAACGAAATTTCCCCGCAAGAAAAGCACGCTATGGAAGAACATATAAAAACTTGTTCGCAGTGCGCGCAAACGCTGGCTGATCTACAAAAAGTAAAGGCTATGACCAGTAAATTGTCGGAAGTTGATCCACCGGCGTGGTTCAAACAAAAAATCATGGCCAAAGTACGCGCTGAAGCAGAAAAGAAAAGCTTTGCCGAAAAATGGTTTTATCCTTTGCGCATAAAAGTACCCGTTCAGGTATTTGCCACTATATTTATTGTTGTAATCGCTGTTTATATTTACCGGGGAGGAAATGAGCAGTTCAAAGAAGTTATGCCGCCTGCTGCTACTGCTCCCGTGCTGGAGGAACAAAAAGCAGAATTGGCCGTAAATCAAGATGTGCCGGCGGCGGTTGCCGCGCGTCCAACTAAGAAGAGAACTGAGGTTGACAAATCATGTGAAGGAAACGCTTGCGAGATAAGCGAACTAAAAGTTTATGATAGTGCGGGAGAGGCATTATCAGTAGGGAAGGGAAAGCTGGAGCCCAAAGCCGCCGCTTCGCCTGTGCTGGAAAAGGATATAGAAGCCGAAAGTTCTGCGCCACGGATGAAAAGCAGGTCAATGCAGGCGGCTATGGGAAAAACCGAAAGCTTTGTTCAGTCCAAAAAAGAAAATAATGTAATTATAATAAGGACTTCTGAAGTTCAGTCCGCCACGGCGCAGGTGGAAAAAATACTTGCCGAATACAGCGCGGCAAAGGTGAGCAGGCAATCGATTGAAGCCAAGGTCGTCTTTCGCGCGGAAATAAGCAAAGAAAAGTTAAAAGATTTTATCGAAAAATTAAAAAAAATCGGTATGATCGAAGAAAAGGTTTTGGCTGATATTACCGCATTGGAACACATTCCGGTAGTGATTGAAATCCAGAAAAAATAATGAAGCCACGTTTGCTTTGCCCGGCGCGCTGTCATTGGCTCAATGGGTTGCCGCGCAATTTAGAACCCATTAAAGATAAAATTAATATTTTAGTTTTTTGCCAGCGAGTAAATAGACTTAAGCGCCACGACTATGGTGGCCGGCCCGACAAACGCCAGCAAGGCCGTGTAAATTCTGCTCATGGTCTCTCCAACAAGGGGAAGATCAGCAAACTGGTCGGCGCCCAGAGCTGAGATGATTACCAGAGAGACAGCCGCAATCAGAAATGCCTGCACTTCTGTGTTTGTGACATTCAGGAAACCAACAATTAATCCTAGAACGGTCAAGATCGGGAAAAGATACTCCCAGCTAATAAAACCGGCAAGAATACTAACAACCACGCCAATGATGAAGCAAATACTTCCTACGAGAGCTAATTTGTTTTTATTGCCCTTACCTTTTTTCATCTTGTCGCCCCTCCTTTTTGTTAAGGTAGATGCTTAGTGCGGTGCTTGCGCGGCAACCCGCTTAGCCGTTTTTCGATTTTTACATTATTAATTTATTTATAACATTATTTATAATTTTTTCCAAGTATTTTGAAAAAAACAGATATACGATTTGTTGGGACGATCAATAGCACGTGTCAGCGCGAAAGTGAATAATATTTCCGCGGATAGCTAGAATTTAGGCTTGCCGGCAGAATCAAAACTAGCACTAGTTAAATAAAATTATTAATTTTAAGCGAGAGCGGGTAGGGCGCGATACAGAGCTTTCATTATTGCCTGGGCAAACACTTCATGTCCTTTTTCATTGGGATAGCGGCAATCGGATAAGACCAAATCGGCGCTTATTAAACAATTATTGGCCAGATATCCGGCCCAGTAGCGATCCAGAGAAATGGATTTACAGTTTAAATCTACGGCAACAATGCGCAAAGAGCGGTAAAAAATATCAACCGCAGCCATGTCATGAGGATTGTCAAAGGTGTGAGCGGTAGCCAGAAAAATCAGAGGATTAAAAAGCGCCCGCGCCCGCCGGATTACCTGCACTATATTTTCCTGAAATTCGGAGCGGTAAACATAGCCGAAAGCGTCATCAACTCCGAAATGGAGAAGCAATATATCCGGAACGATGGATGCGATGTCTTCTTCGAATGTTTCGATGCCGTCAAAGGAAGTTTCGCGGTATCGGGAGCGGTTAATGACCTCACTTCCCTTGGCGGCAAGTCTTTCCTTCAGTATATCCGCATAACCCTTGGTTACGCCGTAACCGGCAGCAATACTGCCGCCACGGATGAGCAGTTTCATATTTGAGCGGCGGCTCATCCTCCCAAGTACGCATCTTTTACCCGCGGGTTGCCCATCAGTTCCTTTCCGGTACCGGATAGAACAATCTTGCCTGTTTCCAGCACATAGCCGCGGTGGGCGATATGCAAAGACATGTTGGCGTTTTGTTCGACCAACAGAATGGTTTTTCCCGCTTTGTTTATTTCCGCAATGATGCGGAATATCTCACGCACCAGCACGGGCGATAAACCCATCGAAGGCTCGTCCATTAAAAGTGTATCTGCATCGCTCATTAAAGCTCTGCCCACAGCGAGCATCTGCTGTTCGCCGCCGGAGAGCATGCCACCCAACTGGCGTTTTCTCTCCGCCAGTCGGGGGAAGAGAATAAAAACGCGGTCAAAATCGCGGGCAATATTTTCTTTATCCTGTCTGTGCCAGGTGGCCAGTTTCAGGTTTTCCATTACCGTGAGGTTGCCGAAGATACCGCGTCCTTCCGGAACCTGCGCGATGCCCAACGCGACGATAAAATCCGGTGCGGTCTGTTTTAATTCTTTGCCTTTATAGCAAATCGAGCCATTGTAAGGGATTATGCCAGATATTGAACGCAGAATGGAAGATTTCCCCGCGCCGTTGGCGCCGATGAGTGCGACAATTTCGCCAGCGGCCACAGCAAAAGATACGCCATGCACGGCGTTGATGTTGCCGTAGGCAACATTCAGGTTGCTGACGGAAAGTAGCGCTTCTTTTTTGTTCATTTTGCCGCCTCCTCGCCCAGATACGCTTCCAGAACTTTGGGATTGCTTTTTATTTCTGAAGGCAATCCCTGCGCGATGGTCGCGCCGAAATCAAGCACCACCAGCCGTTCGCAGATGCCCATCACCAGACGCATCTGATGCTCGATAAGAATAATCGTCACACTGAATGTTTTTCTGATCCAGCCGATAAAATACATCAGCTGTTTTATCTCGTTGGGGTTCATTCCCGCGGCAGGCTCATCAAGCAAAAGCAGTTGCGGATTAGTGGCCAGCGCTCGCGCTATTTCCAGTTTGCGTTGCAGTCCGTAAGATAGATTTTTGGAAAGCTCCGATGCGGCATCGTCGAGTTTAAAAATAGCTAACAGTTCCAGTGCGCGTTCGGTGATTCTTTTTTCTTCGCTACGGTAGCGCCCGATATGCAAAAGGGCTTCCAGGGGGCTATACAAGGCTTCTCCGAAATAAGCAGTGCGCACGTTGTCCAGCACCGTGAGTTCCTTGAACAGGCGGATATTCTGAAAGGTTCGGGCGATGCCGCGCTTGGTAATCTGATGAGGAGTTTTGCCGACAAGTTCATCTCCGTTGAAGGAAATACTGCCTTCCGTGGCACGATAAACACCGGTTATCAGATTAAAGACGGTTGTTTTTCCCGCGCCGTTAGGACCGATAATTCCCACGAGTTCGCCTTGCGCCAATTGAAAATTGAAATTCGCCACGGCGCATAGACCTTCAAAGCGGTGGGTGATATTTTTCAGCTCAAGCAGAGGCATCAGACGCCTCCTTCTTTTTCTGTTTCCAGAGCTTCGCGGCAAGTAAATCGCGCAATGGGACAAAAAAGCGCGCCTCGCGCATGCCCATGATGCCGCGGGGGCGATATATCATCAGCACTACCAGCATCAGCGGCATGAGCACCATGCGCCAGATGCCCAACGGGCGCAATATTTCCAGTAATATCGTATAGATAACCGCGCCGATGATCGAACCGCCGATAGACGCTATCCCGCCCAGATAAACCATGATCAAAATGTCGGTGGATTTAATGATATCGAACATGCGTGGATTGATAAACTGCAGCGCGTGCGCGAAAAGTCCGCCCGCTACTCCCGCAAAAAAAGAGGAAACAACAAAGACGATAATTTTTACCTGCCTGGTGTTGACGCTCATCAAATCGCTGGCGATTTCATCTTCGCGAATGGACAAAACGCCGCGGCCGAATTTGGAATAAACAAGATTGCGGATGACCCAGACGGATAAAACCGTCCAGAAAAATACCCAGGGCAATGTGGTCAGCTTGGACATGCCCAAGAATCCACGCGGCCCGCCGATGGCCTCGATATTTTCAATGCCGGATTTGACAATCATGCCGAAAGCGAGCGTGACAATTGCCAGATAATCGCCGCGTGTTTTAAAAGAGGGCACGGCGACAATCAGCCCGACTGCCGCCGCCGCCATTCCTCCTGCTACGATGGCCAGCGGGAATAAATAATTTAGTGCGCCCGCGGGAAAAATGTTCACGGTTAAAAGAGAAGCGGTGTAAGCGCCGATCGCCATAAAGCCGGCATGACCGATGGAAAACTCTCCCATGTAACCGTTAACCAGATTAAGGCTGACGGTGAGGATTATATTGATGCCCACGTAAATCAAAATAAGCTGTAAATATAAATCGAGAATATCAAAGGTTGCCGCGGCAATAGAAAAGGCAAGCCCCGCAACAAAAAATACTGGCCAGAAAAATTTGTGTGTGCTGATGTATTGCCAGCGGGCAAGGATGTTTTTGTAAAAAGCGGCCATGGTTAAACCTTCTGCGGGCTGGGTTTGCCCAGAATTCCGTAGGGACGGAAAATAAGCAAAATCAAAAGCAGAGTGAAGGCAACAAAATCGCGGTAGGTGGATGGGAAAAACGCTGCGACCAGAATTTCCACCGTGCCCAGGATGAAACCGCCAATCATCGCGCCGCGCACGTTGCCGATGCCGCCGACCACAGCCGAGATAAATGCTTTCCAGCCGACCATAATGCCCATGTAAGGATCGATTACTGGATAAGCCAAGCCATACATCATCCCCGCCGCACCGCCCAGGCCAGTGCCGATGGCGAAGGTCAGAGAGATGATTTTATTCACCGGCACGCCCATCAGCGGCACAATTGTTTTATCCCAGGAAATGGCGCGCATCGCCATGCCTGCTTTTGTACGCTGAACGATAAAATCGAGAATCAGCATCAACGAAACAGATAAAGCAATGATGATGATTTGCAGTGAAGAAATGGTGACACTGCCGATCATCCATGTTTTGTCAGTCAGTAGCGGCGGAATATTTTTGGGATAGGGGCTAAGCGCCAGCGTAAAATTTTCCAGAAAAAGGCCGACACCCAGTGCTGTAATGATAGCGGAAACACGGGGCGCGGCGCGCAGCGGCTTATAGGCCATGCGTTCGATCAAAACACCCAGGCAGGCCACGCCAAACATCGTCAGCATCAGCGTGGGCACAAAAGGCAGTTGCAGATAAACGGCGATAAGAAAACAAAAGAAAGCGCCGACCATGAATAAATCGCCGTGGGCAAAATTGATCATGGTCAGAATGCCGTAAACCATTGTGTAGCCCAGTGCGATTAAAGCGTAGATGCTGCCCAGTTGCAGGGCATTGAGAATTTGTTGGAGGATATAGGTCATAATATATAGTCAGGAATCCAAACGTAAGTTAAATTATTTTGTCATGGCGGACGTGATCCGGCATCCAGAAATATCATTATAATTTAATGGATTCCGATCTTTGCCGGAATGACAATAGCATTGACTTCTACAAGGCCACTACGGTTTGGCGTTGGCAAACCAGGTAAATTTTCCGTCTGTTATTTTCAGGATAACGGCGCTTTTAATCGGATCTCCCGAACCTTCCTTAAACTGCATGGTGCCGGTTACGCCTTCATATTTTGGTATTTTCGCCAGCGCGTCGCGCAGTGCCTGCCGGTCTTTGACGCCTGCGGTGTTGAGCGCTTCCCACAGCAGACCAAAGGAATCATAGGTGAGGGCAGCAACGTCATCCGGCGTGGTCCCGTAGGCCGCTGTGTAATTTTGAATGAATCTCTTGGTGACTTCGGTAGAAGCGTCCACCGCGTAATGTGTGCTGAAGTAGAAACCTTCGCAGTCTTTGCCGCAGAGTTTAAGAAGTTCTTCGCTGCCCCAGGAATCGCTGCCCAGGAAAGGCAATTTGATACCCAAGCGTTTGGCCTGCTGTATTTGCAGCGGTACTTCACTGTAGTAATTGGGCAGAAAGATGAACTGCGGCGAGGCTTTTTTGATTTTTGTCAGCTGCGAGGAGAAGTCTTTGTCGTTCGTCGTATAAGTTTCAAAGGCAACGACTTTTCCGCCATTTTGCTCGAATACTTCCTTAAATATTTCGGCAATGCCTTTGTTGTATTCCGAGGCCACATCATACAAAACTGCGGCTCTGTTAAGTTTAAGATTGTTCAGCGCGAACTTCGCCAACACCTGACCCTGGAAAGGATCGATAAAGCAGGAGCGGAAAACATAGCTTTTAGGCGCGTTAGTTTTGGAATCCAGCGTTGTTTTGGGTGCGGTTGACCAGGGAGTAATTAAAACAACTTTATTGGTTTCGGCAATTTCGGAGGATGGTATCGCGTAGCGGCTGGCATTGGGGCCGACAATGGCGACTACTTTTTTCTGAGTAATGAGTTTTTGCGCGGCGGAAACCGATTGATCGGCTTTTCCGGCGTTATCTTCCACGATTAACTCCACCGTATATTTGTTTTCACCGAACTGGAAGCCCCCGGCAGCATTTATTTCTTTAACGGCCATTTCCGCAGCGTTTATGCAGGAAGCGCCGACGGCGGGCATATCGCCGGTTAACTCAGCAATCAGGCCGATCCTGATTTTTGTGGGATCATCAGAGCCGCAGCCTGAGAGCAGAAAAATCATTATCGATAAAAGCGAAAAAAAGACGGGCGATTTCTTCATGGGATATCTCCTTATATGTCTGATAAAGTGGCGATATTTATAAGTGAAGGCTACAGCCGTGTCAATGAAAATAATAAAGCAAATATGAGTAAGTAATTGGTGTAATATATTGACAAACCGTAAAGAAAAAAGCTACTTGAAAACAGCTATCCGAGAGCAGTTCAGACAACGCGCTTTTGGGAGATTCTATGGCAAAAAATAAAAATATCAGAATTTATAAGGAGGCCACGGCGATTGTTACCGGAGGAGCTTCAGGCATTGGTAAAGCAATTTCGCAGGAATTGGCCAAGCGCGGTTGCGAGGTGGTATTAGCTGATCTTCAAATTAAAACGGCGAAAGATGTCGCCACAGAAATTAGAGATTCTGGTGGAAAGGCTCGAGCTGTAAAGCTGGATGTGACGGATTTTAAAGCAACCGAGAACGTCGTGAGAGAAGCTTATGAACGTACGGGAAGGCTAGACTACATTTTTAATAATGCAGGTATTGTAATAGGCGGCGCCGCAAACCATTACTGCATAGATGACTGGAATAAAATAATTGATGTAAATCTCCGTGGTGTAATTAACGGAACTCAGGCGGTTTACAAAATAATGATTAAGAATGGTTTCGGTCACATTGTAAACACAGCTTCCATGGCAGGCATTATGCCTAATCCGTTGAACGTAGCTTACGGCACAACCAAGTACGCTGTTGTGGGTCTCTCGCAGTCTTTAAGGATTGAAGCGGCTCATTTCGGCGTGCGCGTAAGTGTTATTTGTCCCGGTCTTATCCGTACACCGATTATGTATGGCGGAAAATACGGCGCAATAAACATGAACATACCTACTGAAAAACTAAGTGAAATGTGGGAGAAATTAAAACCTATGGCACCGGACGTATTTGCAAAAAAAGTTTTGAACGCAGTGGCAAAGAACAAAGCAATAATTATTGTGCCGTATTTCTGGAAAATATTGTGGTGGCTGAATCGACTATCTCCGGTGCTGGGGAGAGCGTTTGCTAAAAAGCATTTGACAAAAATGCAAAAAGAATTTGACCTGTTATAAATAAGATATCTATGATGAAGATAGCTTCCTTCAATGTGAATTCCATCCGTTCCCGCCTGCATATCGTTATTCCGTGGCTTGATAAAAACAAACCGGATTATTTGTGTATGCAGGAAACGAAGGTGGATGACGCGATGTTTCCGTCTGATGAATTTGAAAAGTTGGGTTATCATTTGTCGTTCAAGGGCGGAAAACAATATAATGGTGTGGCCATAGCTTCAAGGCAAAAACCTACAAAAGTTAATTTCGGCCTGCCCGGTAAGACGGCCGATAATGACCGCCTCGTGGCGGCGTTTTTTGACGATTTGGTTATTTTGAACGCCTACGTTCCGCAGGGGCAGGATGTGGACAAACCGCAGTTTGCCTATAAACTGGAATGGTTAAAAAAGCTGAAAAAATATCTGCAGAAAAACTTTGATCCCAGACAAAAATTGGTTCTTTGCGGCGATTTTAACGTTGCGCCAGAGAATATCGACGTGCATGATCCCAAAAGAATACTGGGCCACGTATCTTTTAATCCTCAGGTATGGAAAGAATATAAAGAACTTTTATCGTGGGGGCTTGTGGATATTTTCCGCCTGCATCATCCGGATGAGCCGGAACAATATACTTTTTTTGATTACCGCGTGCGCGATTCCGTGGGACGTAAGCTTGGCTGGCGCGTTGACCACATTCTCGCCACAGATGTGCTGGCCAAAAGTTCAAAATCATGTGTCATAGATATGCAGACTAGGCTTGAAGAAAAACCTTCAGATCACGCTGTTATTTACGCTCAATGGTAGGGATAATAAAATGAAACAGGAAGATAAACTAAAACAAGTCAATGAAGAAATCGCCCGGCGTTTTACCTCGATAAAAAATAAATTAAACGGCGCATCCGATATTGCCGGTATGCTGGAAACTCTTTTTGACGAAGTGGAAAATGAATTTCAAATTCCTTTTGTATGGCTGACACTGATTAATGAAAACAAAAATGCTACGGTCATCGAAGCCGTTAAGTCATCAGATAAATTAAAAACCAGGCTTAATTTGATAAGCAGAGCCGTATTTGACGAACTGTTGAAAGAAGGCGTCAAACCTGTATTGATTAATAATAATCTGAAGCCTTATTATAAGTTGTTTCCCCAAAGTAAAAAGTATTTCGCGAAGTCCATGGCCATTGTTCCTTTGTGCCTAAATGATGAAATTATCGGCAGCTGGAATAACGGCGACGTATCACCGGAACGTTATTCGCCGGATATGGATACGGATATCTTGGAACACTTCGCCAAGCTTATCTCAAATCGTTTAACGGAAATCGCGAATATTGCCTTTTAGCAGAAAGGTAAAAACCCCGCCAGAACTGCACGGGGTTTTTAGGGATATAGATAGAAGGAGAGGGGTTAGTTTATTAAATTTTTTAGTGCGTCAACTACAGGTGCGGTAAAAATAGCAACCAGAACAGCGTAAAGAGCAAACGAGCCGATAGCTTCACTTAAATACAGTTTCGAATATTTCTTCTTCAGTGAAACAATTATCAGACCGCCGATGATCAGGCAGCCCAGATGAAAGAACGGGAACTCGCCATTGCCGGTAACAGTGTATTCCGCAAAGCAGAAGGACGCTGTAGCAAAAATCACAAAAGCCGTTAAAAGCATGGTTTGCATTATTTTTTTCATGGCCTCTCTACCTCCTCGTTCCATTTGTACCTTGTTGATCTTAATTGTATGGAAAAAACGTGCCAAATATAACCGCCAGTCAATAAATACCATTAAGTATCTGTAATAATAGGATAATTAATTATGTTATCCTGTTTAAAGAGATGAAATGAAAGGTTAATTTATTGAATAAAACATTAAACTCAGAGCTTAAATAGAATAAAACATTTAATCAGAGATTTTGTGGCGTTTGAGTTTTTTTTAGGGTTAGGACAATCAACGATGTAATTGCCAGAATGATGGTATTGAACATCCAAAGATAGGTGTAGGAGCCGAAGGTATCATAGATTATGCCGCCCAAAATCGGGCCCAGACTGCCGATGAATCCCACAAAAAAGGTTAAAAGCCCGTAAATCGAACCGAGAATATGACGGCCGAAGCGGTCTGAAACAAGTATCGGCAATATAGGCGCGATACATCCGTAACCGAAACCGTAAATTACGGCAAATAAATAAAGCCGGCTTACGCTGACTGAATAATTAAGCAGGACCATACCGCAAAGAAGAAAAGTTATTCCTATAAAATAAGCGTATTTCGGGTCGCGCATCCGGTCCGAAAGCCAGCCGAAGAAAAACTGGCCAATGAATCCCGTTATGCTTACTGCCGCCAGAGAACTTGCCGCCGCGACGCTGCCGATTTTATTGCCGACAGCGTAGGCCACCTGATGAACAAAGACCGACATGATAACCATGACAATCAGACTCTGGCAGACGGCAATCGTCCAAAAACGTGAATCTCTAAAAATTATTTTTAGCGATATTTTACTTGCGGCAGGAGCAACTATTTTCTGGCCGGGCAGAATTATTTTATCGCCGTCGGGTAAAAGCCCGTAATCTTCCGGTTGGGTTTTACGCATTAGGAATTGAGAAATTGTCACCCCCACGATAAGAATAACGGCTCCCAAAATAAACATGCCGACCCGCCAGCTAAAATGTTTGTTAATAAATCCGGCCAATGGTGTCAGTGTCATGGTGCCGAAGCTGATGCCCATGGTGGCAATACCTAAAGCCAGCCCGCGCATTTTGATGAACCATTTTCCCACGGAAGAACTGCAGATAACCACACCCATGCCGGTCGCGCCCAGGCCGACGAGCAGGCCGTAAGTAAGATATAAGGTGAGAGGAGAATTCGCGAAACCGGTTAAAATAAATCCGGCGGCGGCAATTATCGCGCCCGCGGTCATAATCCAGCGCGGCGCGACTCTATCCAGCTTGCGCCCGACAAAAATAGCGCCTATGGAATAAACAAGCATGTTGATTGTCGCGGCTAAAGATATAACAGAGCGAGACCAGCCGTATTCCAAAGCGAGGGGCTTGACAAAAATGCCAAAACAATAGCGGGCGCCGTAGTTTACCGCCATAACCATAAAAGCGCCCGCTACAATGTACCAGCCCCAGTATGTGTCATCTTTTTTCCACATATTTACCAGGTGCGTTTCCTTTACCATTAAATACGTTTGTGGTAAAACAAAATTCCCATGCGCCAGACATTTATTCATAAAAACAAATCGTCCAGGAAAAGACAGCAATTTTCCCGCCGTAACCAGGGGAAAAAGCAAACACCCGCGCGCATGAAACCGGAGATCGCGCCGGCGCTGAAGAGTGTGCTGGCGGGAATCGGCAGGCCGGAAGAGACGCCTTTTGTTCCCGATGAATTTCAACTGCGCGCGCTGGAACAAATCAAAAAAAATGATTGTCTGGTCATCGCGCCTACCGGTTCAGGGAAAACCTGGATCGCGCGCGAGGCCATAGTTTCAACAATCGAAAAAGGCGGGCGCGCCTGGTATGCCTCGCCGCTTAAGGCTCTTTCCAATTCCAAATGGCTGGAGTTTGGCCTGCATTTTGAAGCGGAAAACGTCGGAATTATTACCGGCGATACCAAGGAAAATACCGAGGCGCCGATTATTGTCGGTACAACGGAAATCCTGCGCAATCAGCTCTACGACGCGATGCATCAGGGGCTGGATCTTAATTTCGATTTAGTTATTCTCGATGAAGCGCACTTTTTGGGTGATGCAGACCGGGGTGTGGTCTGGGAAGAGATTATGATTTACCTGCCGGCGCGGGTGAACCTTTTGCTTTTATCCGCCACGATAGGAAATGGCGAAGAAATCGCCGGTTGGCTCGAAGGAATCCGCGGAAAAAAATGCGCGATAATTCGCGAAGAGAAACGCCCCGTGCCGTTATATCCGTTATTTCTGCATCCCAGCGGCTGCATTTTTCCCTTTCTGGAAGGAGAGGGGAAAAGGGTAACGCCGGCGGTTGTTGAATTTCTGAAAGATAATAAATCCACGCGGCGTGCCGGCCGCAGCATGCCCGATTACGCGGGAATCATCCGTGTGCTGGAGGGATTCAATCTGCTTCCGGCCATTTTCTTTTTGAAATCGCGCGCGGAATGCGATACCGCTTTGCTTTGCCGCAAATCACTGACGCCTCTTAATAATTATGAAAAACTCAATAATGATTTAACAGAAATGCTTTACCGTTTTCCCTATCTGGAAAAGCACCGGCAATTTAAAGCCTTGAAGTCAGCGGGAATTGCCGCGCATCACGGCGGACAACTGCCCGCGTGGAAACTGCTGGTGGAAGAGATGATGAACAGGGGTAATCTGCGAGTGATTTTTGCCACATCAACAATCGCCGCCGGTGTTAATTTTCCGGCGCGCACCATCGTGCTTTTTAATTCTGATTTATTCAACGGACATGATTTCTCGCCGTTGACGGCGACGGAATTCAGGCAAATGACGGGAAGGGCGGGCCGGCGCGGCCAGGATAAAATCGGTTTTATGCTCACGGTTGCCGGTAAGTTCATGGATCTGGGGCATATCAAGCGCATGCTTTTTTCCGCGCCCGAAGATATTGAAAGCCAGATAAAAAATGATTTTGCCATGGTTTTGAATTTGCTTTTGTCGCAGACACCTGATGACGTAAAGAATATTTTTGAGAAATCGTTCGCGGCCTATCAGCAGGGCCGGCGTAAAGACGGTTCCGCCGCGTCGTCAAAACTTTGGAAAGATTTTTTAAGGCATCTGCGCTTTCTCCAGCGCGAAGGTTTTGTTGACGAGGCGGGAAGGCTTACCGATGACGGACACTGGGCAACGCGCCTGCGTCTCGATTATCCGCTGCTGGTAGCACAGTGCCTGAGGGAAAATGTATTTCCGCACGATGATGAAAAGATGTTCGCGGCGATTGTCGCGGTGTTTGCCTATGACCGGGATGACGAAATAGACATTGTTATTAAGGATATGCCGCCTCGTCTGCATTCATCGTTGCGTAAAATTAATCTTGCGCTTAGACCGCTGATACAGAGGATGCGGACAGCGGGTTTTGAAACGGCAAAATTTTATCCTTCACCCGGTGTGGCCATGTATTTCTGGTCGCAGGGCATGGCTTGGGATGAAGTGGTAAAATTAACCGGCATTGCCGAAGGAGATATGGCAACGCTGGTTTTGCGCACGGCAGATAATTTGCGCCAGCTTGCTTCACTTAAGGATACGCATCCGGTAATCGCATCCTGCGCGCAAAAGGCCAGAGAAGGGATATTACGCGAGCCGGTGTTGTTCTTATGATTTTTTGTTGTTATCGAGGGAAAGAAAAAATATTTTATGGTTAAATATTAGATTGCCGCGGGCTACGCCCTCGCAATGACAAGGAAAATATGTCATTGCGAGAAGTGAAACGACGAAGCAATCTTAATGATGTCTTTTAGATGGAAGTACTATGCAAAAATTTTTGATGAAAACTGATTTTGTGCCAAGCGGTGATCAGCCCAAGGCAATAAATGAACTCACGGCCGGTTTGAAGAAAGGTGAGGAGCATCAGGTGCTTCTGGGAGTTACCGGGTCGGGAAAGACATTCACCATCGCGCACGTCATCGAGCGAGCGCAGCGCCCCGCGCTGATTGTCGCGCACAACAAAACTTTGGCCGCGCAGCTTTACGAAGAATTCAAAGGCCTTTTTCCGGACAACGCCGTGGAATATTTTGTAAGCTATTATGATTATTATCAGCCCGAAGCTTATCTGCCATCAACAGATACCTACATCGAAAAAGATTCCGCCATCAATGAAGAAATCGACAAACTAAGACATGCCGCGACTTACGCGCTGTTAACGCGACGTGATGTAATCATTGTCGCCAGCGTTTCCTGTATCTACGGTTTGGGCTCGCCCGAAGCCTACATGGGCATGCTTATTCAGCTGGAAGAGGGGATGGAATACCCGCGCGAAGAAATGCTCAAAAGACTGGTTGAAATCCAGTATGAAAGAAATGATGTCGATTTCCACCGCGGCACATTCCGCGTGCGCGGCGATGTGGTGGAAATATTTCCCGCCTACGAAGGAGAGCAGGCGCTGCGCGTGGAATTTTTTGGCGATACTGTCGAATCAATAAATATTATCGACCCTCTGCGAGGCATAAAAAAAGGCACGCTTTCGAAAACCGCAATTTATCCGGGCAGCCATTATGTCACCACGCGCGAGAATCTGGACAGAGCCATTACCGATATCCGTACCGAATTGGCGCAGACGCTGGCCGAACTTAAAGCGCAGAATAGACTGCTTGAGTATCAGCGCCTTGAACAGCGCACGAATTACGATTTGGAAATGATGCAGGAGATGGGTTATTGCCAGGGTATTGAAAATTATTCCCGTCATCTGACAGGGCGTAAACCCGGTGAGCCGCCGCCGACGCTCATGGAATATCTGGCAAAAGACGCGCTGATTATAATTGATGAAAGTCACGCCACGCTGCCGCAACTGGCCGGTATGTTTCGCGGCGACCGTTCGCGCAAGGAAACACTGGTAAAATACGGTTTCCGCATGCCTTCGGCCCTGGATAACCGTCCGCTTACCTTTGAGGAATACGAAGCGTTATCCAATCAGCGGATATATGTTTCCGCCACTCCCGCCCAGTATGAAATGCAAAAAGCGCGAGGTGTGCGTGTTGAGCAGATTATCAGGCCTACGGGCTTAATGGACCCGGAAGTGGAAGTAAAGCCCGCCCAGTATCAGGTAGATAATTTGCTGGAAGAAATCCGCCAGCGGGTGAAGAAAAGTGAAAGAGTACTGGTAACGACGCTGACCAAACGCATGGCGGAAAATTTGACTGACTATTACAGCGGCCTGGGCATCCGCGTGCGCTATCTGCATTCGGATATTCATACGCTGGAGCGCGTCAGCATTATCCGCGATTTGCGCCTGGGTGGATTTGATGTGCTCATCGGAGTAAACCTTTTGCGTGAAGGTTTGGATATTCCCGAGGTGTCCCTGGTGGCGATACTGGATGCGGACAAGGAAGGTTTCCTGCGTTCCGAACGATCGCTCATCCAGACCAGCGGGCGTGCAGCGCGAAATATCAACGGAAAAGTAATTATGTATGCGGATAAAATTACCAAATCTATTCAGGCCTGCCTTGATGAAACTACGCGCCGCCGCGCCATTCAGCAGAAATTCAACAGAGATAACAACATTACGCCGGAATCGATTGTAAAATCGATAAGCAACGTTTTGAGTTCAATCTATGAAGCTGATTACATGACCGTGCCTGTGGATAAAAAGGGAAAAATTGAGCTGACCGAAGAAGAGGACATCGAGGCGTTAATTAAAAAACTGACAACCGAGATGAAGCAGGCGGCAAAAAATCTCGAATTTGAAAAAGCCGCCGATCTGCGCGATCAGATAAAAGAGCTGAGCAATATACTGCTGCGGATGAGTTAATGTTCACATTTCTTTCAAAGGCGAGGGCTATTGCTCCAAGCATAATCAACGTACTGTGCTTTGATTAGTAATTAAACTCTTTCTTGATATGTTTTAATAAAAGTTATATGAGCACGGGCTATAAAAAGGAATAAGCCAATCTATGGAAAACTTTGAGCGCATTAACTGGGAGGCAAAATATACAGTTCATGATGAAGAACTGGATCGCCAGCATCGCAAACTTTTTGAAATCACTAACAAGTTGATTGATAAGTATGAAAGCGGTTTTGATGAATGTTTTAATACACTGAAAGAGCTGGTGGGGTATTTATCTGAGCATTTTAAATCAGAACAGTTAGTTATGATGAAAATAAATTATTGGGCTTATGACCGGCACGAAAAGGAGCATAAGCAATTCATCGATAAGGTTCAGGAGTTTATAGGCGCATATCAGAAAGGTCAGCAAAATTTAACAGTTGACATTTTAAAGTTTTTACGGGATTGGATTTTCTCGCACACGACAAGTTTGGATTTGAAATACGGAGAACTTCTACAAATATCTAAGCGTTCAAAGTAAATTAATAATAAATATAAGGAGGGAATGGGTATGGCAGAAGCAAGAGGATTGGATAGACCTGTAAAATTGAAGGCGGACCTGGCGGAATTTTTGGGGGCCGGCTCGCTTCCTCGCACCGAGATAACCAAGAAGCTTTGGGATTACATTAAAGCGAACGGCTTGCAGGCGAAAACACAAAACGGTAAACCAGAAAACGCGGGCAAATTTATTGTTGCCGACGCGAAACTAATCAAGATATTCAATAACACCAAAGTCACCAGCAAAACCGGCAAGCTAACCGATTTAACCACTTTGAAAGAAGGCGAAACCATCGACATGATGCAGATGGCCTCCGTGGTCAGTGCCAATATCGAATAAAAAAAATTAAAAAGTATATCCCAAAGCAGGCGGGTTTAGGGCACCCGCCTGCTTTGGTGTAAAGACATTTATCGTGTTTTTATAAAAAACTTGTCAATGCTACTGTTAATTTTTTTTCAAGTTGTTCAGATATAATTCCGGGTCGGCGAGTAATTTATGTTTTCGTTTTTGCAGCATTGCTTTTTCCAATGTTATTCTTGGTTCGTCTATATAATTATTAATAGATAGAAAATTGATTTTTCTTAAATATTCACGGGTTTTTCGGGGAACGAATAATTTTAAAAAATCGACCAATTTTTTGAAAAATAAACCGCTTTTTGTTGTGTTCTTGCTTTTGATATTTACATCTTCCAAATGAACAACGCCTTCCAGGTGAAAAATCATAGCATCATATGTTTTTGCTTTTTCTTTGTCCTTTACTGATTCTTTCAGGCAATACCAGGTCAGCCCGTTCAGATAAGCACTAAAGGCAAAGCCCACTCCGGAATGCGGATTTACGTCATATATTTTTTGAAATTGCCAGTATTCTTTACCGGAGCGTTTATCGTCAGGAATAAGAAAAGAAGGTTTGTATTTTAAATAAAAATCGCGGTGAAAAAACAGACAGGCGGTATTAATTCCTTCCAGCGTAATAAATGAGTGTGAACCGGTAAGTTTTACGGCAAGCTCCTTATCCCAACCTGGGCGAACGGGAAAGGAGTCAAGATGCAAGGTGGCAATGTACGTGGCGCCATCTTCTATCGCGTATTTTGTAAGATGTTCGAGGTAAAAAGCATGTTCATCGACGCTGCGCAATTGCGTTTCCGGGCAGGGGCAGATTTTTACATGCGGGTGGTTTTCTAGTCGCTTGCGGAATTGAGGCAAAAGCCTGTTGACTCCGGCGTAAATTGTGTAAGGCGTACTGGTGTGCTTCTTAATCTGTGCAAGATGTAAATCAAGCAAAGCTGAGTTATCCGAGCTCACTATATATACAACTGTTATTCCCAGTTTCATAATTTTATCTTCTCGGATAATTCCAGCGCCTTGAAATAAGCGGAAAAGTCAGATCGGGTTTGTTTGTTATCAATATCACACATATAGATTTTTTCGTCTTTTCGGATATCGCGTTTCAGGATAACTCCTTCTGCCAGGCAGATAGGCAAGGGCGGATTTTTATTGTCCGCATCGTAGTTTTCGATGAGTCCATAACAATCGTATCCACCGATACCGTCAAGAACCGTTTTGCTGCCCAGATCACGCTTCGCATAAGCATAAACATTTGTCCGGAATCCATGATCGGGCTGAAGCAAGGATTGCTTGTTTTTAACCGCGGACATAATGCCGGACATCGCTTCGACATGGCATAAGTGATAAGGACGGTAAAAAAGATAGAAGGGACCTTTTCCCATTTTATAATACGAGAGCATTGATCTTTGGTAGTCATTATTACAATACCCGATGACAAAAACTCCTCCGCCCGGCTCGGCGCCGAGGACATAATCAACAAAGGGTGTTTTGCTTTTCCACAGATAGGCAAAATCAAAAAGGCCGAAGACATCTTGCACGTAATCGGCGCGCGGCCCCTGCATGCCGGGTGTATTAGTGCAAAGGCCAAGCCCGTTGGCCAATAACGCCATCTCGATGCAGAGCTTAGTGCCGTCGGTATAGGCCGTGGCCATCTTATAATCGAGATTGCGCGCATCGGCTTCGGGAATTATCTTTGTGGGATTCGAATAACGATCCAGAAATCCCTTGATATTCCCGGCCATTACCAGTTCAAAACCCCAAAACTTCAAATCATCGATAAGATGCTTTATAACGCCGTGCTGATCGCCGTCACAGCTTGTGTAAACGACTTCATGTTGCTGTGCCAGGTGCAATAAATATGGGCCGAAAATCAGATCGGCCTCGGCATTCATCATGATCAGGGTTTTTTTAGTTTCCAGAGCCGTTACACAAAAAATTCCCGCTTCAATAATAGAACTGGAAGCTTCGACAACCACGTCAATACCGGCGCATCCGGCAACGATATTTCCGTCTTCGCAAATGGCCAACATTCCATTGCCAATGACGCTTTCGGCTTCATCCCTGTTACGGACGACGCGGTAATCGCTCTTTAACCATTGGGCGCAGGAGATTGCCCGTTCGAGTTTAATGTCGGAAATAGCCAAACATTCAATGCCCGGTGTTATCCGGGATTGATAGAAAAGCCCTTTGCCCATGGCGCCCATGCCGATGATGGCAATCTTGGGGTTATCAGTATACTGAGTCTTTTTATTTAGTGAGGTTTTCTTAAAATAACCCATAAATTTTTTTTGTAAAAATGAAATTTCGACAAGTGCTTTGCATAATTTTGTTAAAAAAGCAAAAAAAAGGTAAGGATGAAAAGCCCGGTCATCACCCCGAATTTTCGTATAATATTTAATTGACATGATAGTTGGTTATTTCTATAGTTCGTTAGCGGCGGGCAATACTTCATCGTATGCTTTTTAAGAGCAATAATTCAAAGGAAAATTATTAAGGAGGGCGCGCTATGAAAATAACAGAGATTGAACTTTACCACGTGCATATCCCGCTTAAACATACCTTTTGGCCTACCTGGATACCGGGTTATCCTCAGACACATAACCGCTTTACGCTGGTTAGATTAGTTACGGACGAAGGCATTGAAGGCTGGTCGGCGGGTTCCGCAATGGGTGAAGAAAGGCAGGGTTTGGGAGATCTCTTGGGCGGCTACATCATCGGCGCCGATCCCATGGATATCGACCGCATGCAGAGCCTGCTCAAGCAGGCTGGTTTTCTGGGCTGGCTCAACTACTGGATAGAACCCGCCTGCTGGGATATTATGGGCAAAGCCAAGGGAAAACCTGTTTATGAATTGCTGGGCGGGGAAGCCAGGCCGATAGAAGTTTACTGCTCGTTCGGTGAATTGCATGAACCCGCACAGCGCGTAGAGGAAATTCTGGCGGTGAAGGAGCGTGGCTTCAAAACTTTCAAACTGCGGGTTAAGGCCAAGGAATTCAAAGACGACGTCCGGCTTATCGAGGAAGTCAGAAAGGGCGTGGGTGATAGCCCTGTGCTCGGTGTGGATGCCAATCAGGGATGGTTGGTTTCCATAGTGGACCGCTTACCCGCGTGGGATCTCAAGCGTGCTACGGATTTCGCGAAGGCCTGTGCCGACAACAAAATAGACTGGCTGGAAGAGCCGCTGGATTGGCATGATTACGATGGGCTCGCCGCGCTGAAGAAAGTATCGCCGGTCAAGATATCCGGCGCGGAACTTAACCACGGCTGGGACGAGATAAAAATAATGTTCGAAAAAGACTGTTTTCATGTGTATCAGCCGGACGCCACTTTTGCCGGAGGCATCGCGCAGGTCAAGCAGGTCATTGATGCCTGTCACCAGCACAACCGCGAATATTCGCCGCACACCTGGACCAACGGTATCGGCTTTTACATTAACTGGAACATGGTGCTTGCGGATAAAGGCAATACCCACCCATTGGAATATCCGCTCGAAGAACCATCGTGGGTGCCGGAGTTCCGCGAGGGAATTATCGACCCGATCATTCCTGACAAAAACGCCATGCTCAAGGCGTTTACGCGCCCCGGCCTGGGTTTTGAGATTGATAAAAAGAAACTGAAAAAATACGCCAAACGTTTTTACCGTCAGACGGAAAAAGGCTTGGCTTTCAAAGTCATCCGCGAGAAAGGTTTGAAAGCAGCGCTGGAGTTGAAGAAAAGAAAAAGCGCGTAATTTTTTGTGGTGATTGTTGTTTTGAAGCACCAACATCGAAGAAGAACATTATGAATGTAATTTTCAATGCCCTTCGTGTCGCGTGGCTTGGCCTGTGGGCGGCAATTGCGACCGTTGTTCTGGGTATTCCCGTCATGGTTGCGGGTCTGCTCAGCCGCACTGGTAATCTCGCTTTCTCCATTTCCAAGCTTTGGGCATACACCATGCTGGCAGTTTCGTTTGTCCGCACGGAAATAAAAAATAAAGAAAAAATTAAACAGGGGACGTCGTACATCATTATTTCCAATCACCAGTCGCTTTACGACATCATCTCACTGGTCACCACTCTGGGCATTCAATACCGCTGGTTCATCAAAAAGGAAGTTCTCAAAATCCCGATTTTCGGATACGCTTTGTATGCTTCGCGCGACATTTTTATTGACCGTTCTAATACCGACCGGGCTATCGAAAGCATCAACAAAGGTATCGATAGACTGCCAAAGGGCGTGAGTGTAATGGTGTTTGCCGAGGGTACTCGCTCGCCCGACGGACAAATTCATGAATTCAAAAAAGGGGGATTCATGGTAGCCGTGGCGCACAAAATGCCGATTCTGCCCGTAACCGTCAACGGCAGCAGGCGTGTTCTGCCTAAAGGAAGCTTAGCCTTTAAACCGGGAAAGATTCAGGTTGTCGTCGGCGATCCCATAGACACCAGCGGTTATACCACGCAGGATGTTGATGAGCTTATTGCCAAAACGCGGCAAACGATTATGAAAAACTTTAACCCGGAAGATGAACCTTAACCAAATGTCATTGCGAATCCCGACTTTTCGGGATGACGCAATCTCATAAAATATTGTGAAAGAGGAGATGTTTATGAACACAACTGAGGTTACGGAAAAAGACAGACAAATGGCCGAGCGCTGTGTAACATGCCCGGTATGTTCCCACGCCAGAAAAAAGCAGCGCGGAATCGCTTATTGGTTTGTCAAAAATATCGAGAATGGCATATGTCCCTACTGCGCGGCGTATGAAAAAGTCTACGGCAAAAAAGCCCATGAGGCTTAGAAAATTGGCGCAACTATGTAAAAATTCGCAGCTCTAATGAATATTTAAAAAAATCAGACGGACATAACGAATTCTGAGGCAGAATAAAATGTATCAACTTCTTCCTGAAACAAAGCGTCCAGCGATTTTGGCAGGCATACTACCTTTTAATCGGAAATCAATATTTAATTGACACTCAAGTAAAAAAGTTGTCATATTTTTTTAGCGGTACCAAGTTTATAATAATTTGGAAACATTAAGAGGGGATGAAATGAAACTAACACAAAGGCTTCTCATCGTTCTGATTCTTGGGGTGGCGCGATTTTATTTTTTTATGCAAAATACGGTAGCCGCTTAGTACAAAAAATAGCCTAACCCCTATAGACACTATGGTCCAGATAGTAAAATAAAAAAAATATAATTACATTAAGAGCAGGGTGAATTTTTTAATTTAGAATTGTTTTTTAAAAAAAAATTGGATGATTATTTTGCGCTATTATGCTAATCTATTCATAGGAAAAACATTTTATGAAATCAAAAAATTTTCATAAGCTACTTCCCACAAATGATTTGATCATACGTACTGCCCTTAGGGAAGCGTTAAGAAAACTACACGCGCGAGATAAGGAATTACGAATCATCGAAGAATTTGGTGTCAGTCATGGTACTGCGAGAATTGATATTGCTGTCGTAAATGGAATTATGCATGGTTACGAAATAAAGAGTGACCAAGACACATTGCAACGGTTACCAGAACAGATGAACATTTTTAATGCCGTATTCGATAAGGTTACTTTGGTTGTTGGTAAGAGTCATTTATATAATGCAATAAATATGATACCCGACTGGTGGGGCATCATAGTCGCTAAGGCTGATACGAACGGTTCAATTATTTTTAATGTAATCCGAGAAGGAGAAAATAATAAAGGGCAGGATGGCGTTTCCGTCGCAAGACTTTTATGGAGAGACGAGGCGTTAAGAATTTTGGAGGAAGCTGGCGAAGCTCACGGGTTTTATTCGAAGCCCCGGGCTAGCATTTATGAAAAATTATCAACCGTTTTAAATCAAGAAACTCTCAGCGCCAAAGTAAGAGAGACAATATTTTTTAGGTCAGATTGGCGACTTGACGCGCCACTAGTGACAAGTGGTGGTTAATACCGGCTTTAAGCCAAGTCTCAGGGGTTCCCGTGCCTTTAATTGCGGGATTTTTTATATAAGCATAAAAATGTTTGGCTTTTTCGGCAATATACTTGTCACCGTCGCTAAAATTTTCTCTGTAAAACCTTTTATCCTTTACCAATTCAGCCGCACTTGCTAAGTATAATTCATACTTATGTTTTTTACCCTTCATAATCAGCCAGTCATTTTCCAACGCATACTTAATGCTTGAAGTCGGAGGGAAAAATTGAGTGCTCTCGTTATAGACTGGATGTTGAATTGTATAATCAGCAAATGTTGGCTTTCTTTGTAACTTTTTGCCCCTATATTCCTTCCAGTTTTTCCAGTCAATGCGTGGTATAAGATTCTCTTCATCGATCTTACACTTAGACAAATCTTCAGGAAATGAACCACTCGCAAAAATAAATGTTCGCCATTTCAATAAGCCGAAAATGTTCTGGCTTAAATTTATATATTTAGCATATTTTATTCCGTCATTTTCAGTTTCCTTAATATCAACTAGCAGATCGATATCCTTCTCACTTAATCCTTCGGAAAGAAGTTTGGCAATGTTCTGACTCAACTCAGTCATATTCGAGAAATCCGAGCATATTATTCTCAGGCACAAACCTTTTTGGATTTCCTTTGCGATGGCCAACGCTGACTTTTTAATCTGTCCGTCATCTGTAAGATGAATAACCGGGATGAAAGTACCTCCGAGTTTATGACCTTCTCGTGAAATAACATTAAGAGCTTTTGCTTTTAAAGGGATGGAGTATAATAAACTTACATCTATAAATATCGGCGTGTGACCCCATGCCTCAATTAGTTTTGCCGATACCTCAGCCAATTGGCCGTCAAATCTTTTTATAATGTCAGCAAGCCGTTCTTCCGGTTTAATTTTTGGCATTACGAACTGAATCAGAGGAGTAATATTCTTTTTATGTTTTTCTTCCAGTGCTTTTAACGCACCCTGCTCGGCGCGTTTCCATTTCAATATTGGTACATAGTGCTTTGAATCAAACATATTATTTATTCCACTTTTCATTGAGGAAATAATTTCTGACCTTGGCTTCAGTCACAATTTTATTCAAGTAAATATATTTGTTTCCTTTGTGTCTGATTTGACCTGCGATAAGGGCAACATGTACACCAAGTTCGTTAGCCAAACTATTTGCTGCCATAGAAGAAGGAATTAATCGTGCTGGACTAATTTCCCATTTAGCACTCGGTAAAATCGCTTCCTCTGCTAATGCATCGGCTTCTTTTTCTTTTTCATCCAAGTTAATCGTTTTTATTCCTTCGATTTCATCATAAAAAAGATTGATACCGCTCTTATAATGTAGGGCAATATGCGCCAATTCATGCAATAGAGTAAACCAAAAATTATCCAATCTATCGTATCTAAGGGTTAGACCAATAACAGGATTATCTTTATTGATAAGAATGGTCGCGCCATCCAAATAAGTTTTCGAAAAATGTGGTTCAATCACCAATATGATCCCATACTTTTTTAAATATTCTCGAGCCCCAATAGGACTATTTTCTTTTTGGCTCAGTTTCACTAATTCCTGTAAGAATTTAAGATCAATAGAACCGTCTTTAAATTTTTTCGTTATTTTTACCTTTTGGGATTTTTTGAGTACGCGAACAGCCCAAGCTGATAATGCTCGTTTATTTGTGAGTGGTGCTGATCTGTAATTAGATTTGCGTAACATTACGACCATTGGCTCAGGAGAGCCAACCAGTGAGAAGAAATTTTTTAATAATTCAACTTTGTTAGATTTTTTTAAGGAGGCGCTGCCAAAATATCCTCGTACTTCCATTTCTGCCACAAGATGGTTATCCCAATTTTGATATTCCGATTCTTCGTCCAGTTCAGGTTGTTTTATCAACACCTTCGCAGGAATTCCAAGGCCTTCTGATAATGACCTAATCATATCAATGGTTAATTGTCGTTTACCTGACAAAATTTCTGACACCCTGCTTCTACTGCCGAGGCAGGGAATCAGATCGGTAGGTTTAAGACCGGCCTGATCCATTCTAAATTTGATCGCCTCAATGGGACTAGGAAGAGCTTCCGGAAAAGCTCGTGCTTCGTAATCTTGAATAAGAGTGCTGAGGAGGCTGAGTTGTTCGCCTTCCGTAGAATCAGGATCAGGATCGTGACCAATTAGCTTTTCGGCTAGTTTGAGTGCTTCTTGGTAATCTTGTTCAGTTTTTATGATTTTAATTTTTCCCATATTTTTATAAGCTAACCTATGTTCCAATTATCGTATTCTTTATGTGTGCCGATTTTTTTTACCAGCACAGTTTTTGTTTTATAAGCTACCTGAACCAGTAATCTATATTTATTCCAGCAAATATTGAAAACAACATGCTGATCCTTCAAAATACTGGCTCTAGGATACCTATGCTTCAGATCGATTGGTGTATTCCACTGAGCTTCCTCGACTTCTGCCTCCCACGATTCGATTTGTGATCGGACGTCGGCATACTGTTCTTTAAAATTGTTTAAAATTTGTTTGCCTATTAGCTTCATACCTTATCATATAAACTACACCTATTATTGTTCCCACGTTGGGAATACTATATCATGTACATAAACAAGTCAAGAAAAATATTTAAGAAGAAATAAATTGTCATTTCAGCAATGAATAACAAACCAATGTTTGCGCCCAACGACAATGTAAGTAAAAGAAATTATTATATGCGCAACAGTACTTTTAATCCGTTGGCCGCGGGTTCAATCCCCGCACGGCCCACCAGAATATCCAATGGTTACGGTCTTATGTCTGTAACCTTTTGTCATTTAATGGGCCGATTGTAACTAAAGTATAAGCAAGCACTTCTTCCTGAAGTCAACACAACATCGACCTCGATTGACACACACAGTATTAAATGATAATTATTGAACATGTTTTTACCAAAATTAGACCATAATAATTTACCGCTGTGGTAAACTCGATTATGGGTTGCCAAAAAACCCATTAAATACGTATTACATATTTGCTGATAATAAAGAACTTTTACATAGTCAATAATAAATTGTTATTTGATTTTCAATAGTTATTATTTAAAAAATAGGCGACCAAGCATTGAAGTTGCATAAAATACCGGGTTTTGGACATTATATATATTAATTGTTGGGCTTGAACGATAATACCAAAAACTTAATGGAGAAACATGGCTATGATTAAAGATATCTTAAAATGGTCTATAATATTGTGTGTAGCAGCAATTCTCCTGTACTTCATTTATCCGAAATATAAATTCATGGGGCCTAATGATATTGCAGTATTCAGATGCAATACTATTACAGGAGAAATTTTAGTATGGGACGTGGATGCCAAAATATGGGTTACTCCGTCGCGGAAGGTGATTGGTGAATATTTACTTTTCAAAAGGAACTGAAAAACAGATATGAAATGCCAATAAAATAAAAGGGGATCGGTTCTATTTAATGAATGCCCAACAAATCCATACAGCCGATCGCTACGCTCCGGCTGATGTCGTCGTTATGTCAAAACAGAATGGAATAGTAGAGTGATCAAAAAACTTGAAAAAGTTATCGGGAAATACTTGGATTCTTATGTGAAAGTTCCTGCGTTCCAGACGGTCCAGAACGATTTTGGCTTGCAGAACAGGTTGCTCAATATACTCAGAATCTTTCATACTTCCAAAGACTACATAATCAGAGACGGGAAAAATATTGATGAAGATCATCTGCGTGAGTTACCGAAGGACGAAATCCGCAGACGTCTTCAGACATTAGAACAGTTTATCGCAAAAGCCAAGATATCGACGGTTAATGCGCCAGTGAACACCGAAGTTCAGAGAGTCTTGCAGGATGGAGCAACAAACAAAGTTTTGTTACCATATCTGGATCGGGAGATTAATTGGATAGTCATTTCCATCCTGTCCGCTTCTTACATAAGCGCAAATATCCTAATGCGAAGCTTGTTTGAGTTACTAATCGGTTTGGCTACAAAGAGAACTGGATCTATGAAGGATAAGCTTGCATCCATTTCTTATCTCAGCCCTCATGAGAGGCAGCAGCTCAGAAAACTGTATGGCCACCTATGCAGTTGGGCTCATCCGCACAATAGATGGCTAAAAGAAATTTGTCCGGCCTACTATTCTTTCAATCCCACATACCATCCCGTAATAAGCAAAGAGACTACCGAAAATCTGGAGATGCTACTAGGTTTACTTCTAGTGATAGCACTTAGGAAGTTTAAGATTGATCGAGATGTTTTTATCAAAGAACTCTTGGCCAGGGAAATGACCCTTCAAGGGATACCATTTATTGAATAACATAACCAAGCAATACAGCCGATCGCTGCGCTCCGGGTGATTTTTTCGTTATGCGCATCGATTGATAATGTGACATGAAAAAGACAGATAAAATCTTGCTAGTAAAGATACTCACTATAGATCGGGTAGATGGATTTTTGGATGGGAATATTTATATGAATTCGGACGCATATTTTTCAAAAATCGACCAGAGTGACGCAGCTCGATTTGATGCAGATGAAGATGTAGATGAAGCTTGGCAAGTAAAAGAACTTGCTATACGAAACGATGAAGGTGAATACGTTCCTATTGGCGGCATAATAAATCCTATCCGCTATAGATATGGAAGCAGAGAGCACCTGAACATATTTTGTTTGCATATGATCGTGGATCTACCTGAATATTCTTTTGATGAAAAAAACTTACAGTTTGGTGAGGCTGCAATAGTAATTCGAAATTCCAAAGAGTTTACTACTCGAATGCGTTCCGCCTCTGAATCGCTCGGCCGCAAAATTCATCATGGTCCCGTAACATATCTCAATAAAACCAAGCACCACGGCGTTATGGGCCCTTTTAGGAAATTTGATGAATTTGCGTATCAGAGTGAATTTCGCTTTGTATTGCACAAAGGCGATGGGCATCCAACCACGGTAAAACTTGGCGACATTCGAGATATTTGTTTTTCGATACCATCAAAAGATATTCCTAAACTTATACCTAAGAAAGGCGCAGGATAGGGTGTGCACACCGACGCATAACTAGACTAATGCAGCCGACGCAAAAAGCCGNNACACCTTTCAAATCATAATTAACAACTTCAAGACTTTTCAAAATCGTTTGTTAGTAGGTGTAATCATTCATTAAGACTTATTTATTCAAAGCAACAACCATATGAATGGAATATGTCGAACGGTTCTAGTTAATTGGCAGAACAGAGAAGTATTAGCTTTTCGAAATCGTATCCTTCATCGCATGAATAAAAATTGGCGCCATTTCCAGCCGGAAGCGGTGGATTTTTAAGCTTTCTTCTTTTAATTGTTTGTTTCTTAGTTATGCCCTTGATATATTTACATGAATATAATAGTTTTCATTTCACTTTTACAGATAATCAATTTATTTAAAAAGGAAGAATGTTCGTGAAAAGATTCGCGGATAAAGTGGCATTGGTTACCGGAGGAAATTCAGGAATTGGCAAAGCGACAACTGAACATCCAGTGGATGCCGTCAAAAATTTTCCAGTCCCTAATGATTTCCTGTCCGTATTCGCGCCTGCTCATCTCACTACATGTCAGGCGTGACTCATTTCATTCTTTAATTTGGCAAGTTCGCCAATCATGGTTTGGCGTACCATATCAGCGGTTTCTTCAACTGAAAGATTGGCGAATTGTTCATAGGGGATTTCATTTAGTACGCGCACAATTATTCGGTGAATGCCTTCGGTATTCATTTTCCATTTCGGCAGCGCCGATCCGGTGCCGTTTAATACTATCGGCAGTATAGGTACCTTGACCTGTTTGGCAAGAAGAAAAGCTCCCGGCTTAAAATC
>DHGA01000096.1 GCA_002402545.1 Syntrophaceae bacterium UBA4810 | reverse complement strand
ACGCCATGATGACACTCATGGAACCTTTGATGATCGTATTTTTAGGTGGGATTGTAGGCGGTATGATTGTTGCCATGTATCTGCCTATCTTTAAGATAGCCTCTGTTGTCGGTTAAGAAAGTTTCGNNCTCCTGCGTCCCGAACGCAGTGCCCTACCAAGCTGGGCCACATCCCGACACGGCAGGGAAGATATAAAATTTATTTCCAATTGTCCACTTATTTATTCAGAATAAATTATTTTAATTGCCATTGCTTTTGATTTGTCCTAAGTCAATTTTTGAATGTTTTGCGGATATTAAGATAAGATTGTTTTTTAAAAGGCAAAATGCTAGAATCATTCGGAATCGTTAGAAAGAGGAATAAAGAATCAAGTGATTATTTACGATTTAAAATGTGAAAAGGGGCATACATTCGAGGGATGGTTTAAGGACCGCCATGCGTGGATTTTACAAAATTCACAGAAACTGGTTTCCTGCCCTGTATGTAATAGTACAAATGTGGAAATAGCACCTTCTTCTATAGCTATTATGGGAAGGAATTCGCGAGTCACGGGAAATATTCAGGAGAAAGAAGTTTCTCCTGTTCAGGCGCTGCAAGTTTTGCGTCAATATATTGACAAAAATTTTGAGGACGTGGGAAACAAATTCGCCGAAGTTGCTCTAAAGATGCACTGTGGAGACGAAGAGAAAAGAAACATTAAAGGCACAACTACGCCTCAGGAAGAAAACAACTTGAAGGAAGAGGGCGTTCAATTTATTAAAATACCATTATTGAAAATGGATAGTTAGATATTGTCGCCTTATTTTTTCTTGCCGTTATAAATTTTTACATATTTCCCTAATTAAAAGCTGTTTTTTGTTAATGCATTATTATCGGGTAGTATTTTATGAGTAAAATATGGGAAAATATTACTAAGGGCATCGGTAATACGCCTTTGGTGGAAATCAGCAGAATTAATCCCAGCAAAAAAGTAAAAATATTTGCCAAGCTGGAAAGCGCTAATCCCGGAGGATCAATAAAAGATCGCACGGCGCTTTTTATGATTAGGCGCGCGGAAGAAAGGGGAGCGTTAACACCGGACAAGATAATATTGGAAGCGACCAGCGGCAATACAGGGATAGGTCTGGCAATGATTGCCGCGGCCAAAGGGTACAAGTTGTGTTTGGCAATGCCGGAGTCGGCCAGCGAGGAAAGAAAAAAGATTCTTAAAGCCATGGGCGCGCAATTGTATTTTACGCCGGCCAATCTGGGCACAGATGGCTCTATTGAATATGTTTATAAATTACTGCGTGAAAATCCTGATAAATATTTTGGCACCGACCAATTTAACAACAAAGACAATATAGCCGCGCATTATTACGGCACTGCCGAGGAAATATGGCAGCAAACCAATGGCAATGTTTCGTCGGTAGTCGCGACATTGGGAACTACTGGCACGGCCATGGGACTATCCAAACGCCTTAAAGAATTGAATCCCCATATTCAAATTATCGGCGTCGAACCTTATTTGAAGCATAAAATTCAGGGATTGAAAAATATGAAGGAGTCTTATCGGCCGGGAATATTTGATAAGTCGCTGCTTGATGAAAAAATAAATATTCTGGATGAAGACGCGTTTGAAATGTCCCGCAGGCTCGCCCGCGAGGAGGGAATACTGGCGGGGATGAGTTCCGGAGCCGCCATGTTTGTCGCCGCGCAAAAAGCCAAGCAAATGACAGAAGGCGTCATCGTGGCCATTTTCCCCGACAGCGGGGAGAGGTATTTGAGCACCGAACTTTTCACGGTCAAAGAAGAACTCCCTTCTTTTCACCTTTATAATATCATTAAGCGTCAGAAAACATTTTTTAAACCGGTAAAATCCGGCCATGTGAACATGCATACATGCGGGCCGACAGTCCATGACGCTCCTCATCTTGGTAATTATCGGCGTTTTGTTGTCTCAGACCTCCTTGCCCGCTATTTTATATACAAGGGATTCAGTGTAAAACACGTCATGGATATAGTAGATATTACAGATAAATCTATAAAAGGTTCGGAGAAGGCATCCAAGAGTTTAGGGGAATATTCTGATAAGTATGCCGGAATATTTCTGGAAGATGTTGATTTTTTAAATATCCGCAAGGAAAATATTTATGTAAAGGCGTCGGAAAATATCGAAGAGATGCTCAAAATCGTCGAGAAGCTGACCGACAAGAATTTTGCGTACGAAAAACTGCGTTCCGTTTATTATGATATTTCCAAATTGCCTGATTATGGAATTCTTTCCAATATAGATTTATCCAAAACGAGAAGAGGTAAATCTATTGACCTTGATGATTATGATAAAGACAGCCCTGCGGATTTTGCTCTGTTAAAGAGAGCTAATCTAAGTGAACTGAAAAGAGGCATGTATTATAACACCCGATGGGGAAGCGTAAGGCCTTCCTGGCATCTGGAATGCGCGGCCATTGCGCATAAACATTTGGGTCCGGTTTATGACATTAATATCGGTGGCGTTGATGAAATATTTCCACACGGGGAAAATATTCTGGCTATTAACCAGGCGTTTTCCGGTCACAGCGGTGCCAATTATTGGATTAACGCCGAGCTGATCCTTGTCGACGGCAGAAAAATGTCCCGCTCATTGAAGAATAATGTTGCTTTGAATGAGTTAAGGCAAAAAGGGTATCGCGGCGCGGATATCAGATATTTTCTGCTGGGAGTAAATTACCGTAAACCGATTAATTTTTCTGATGATTCGCTTAGGGCGGCGCAAAACACGGTGAAAAAAATTAATACTTTTATTTATCGCCTGGTGTCGGTTGATAAAGAAAAAGATGAGTATACGGAAATAAATCAAATTATTTACGATCTGAAAAACGGATTTGAGGCGGCATTGGATGACGATTTAAATATTGCCGGCGCATTGGCCGCCATTTTTGAATTTATGGGGAAAATTAATAGTCTCCTTGCAGCTGGGGCGATAGGCAAAGGGGACGCTAAAAAAATATTGGTGTTTTTGAAAAGCGTTAATGATGTGCTGGGAATAATGGATTTTGAAGCTTTGGCGGATAGCCCGGAAGTGAAGAAAATAAACGAGCTTGTTGCCAAAAGAAATACCGCGAGAAAAGAGCGCAACTGGGCAGAGGCGGATGATCTGCGCAACCACCTTTTAAAGCTCGGCGTGGATGTATTAGATACACCGCATGGTGTAATCTGGCGTTTTAAATAAGGCTATTTTTAGTTTGGCAATGAAATCGATAAGGAGATCAATAATAGCCGGTTCGTGGTATCCGGGCAAGCCCGATGTTCTGCGTGATGATATTGAAAAATATTTTTCCGCGGCAAATTGGGAATTGAAAGGGGATATCAAAGCACTTATCGTGCCGCATGCCGGATATATTTATTCCGGACAAATTGCGGCGTATGCCTATGGGCTTATTCGTGGCGAAAAATATGATACTGTAATTGTCATCGGGCCAAGTCATCGTGTAGCCTTTCGCGGGGTTTCTGTTTTCCTTGGCGGGGGGTACGAAACACCTCTTGGAGTTGTTCCTCTTGACGAGGCTATGGGGCGTAAAATTATTTCTTTGAATAAAGATGTTCAGGAAATTCCTGCCGCGCATACGAGCGAACATTCCATAGAAATTCAGCTCCCATTTTTACAGATTGCTTTAGGCAAATTCTCATTTGTTCCTCTCGTAATGGGAGATCAAAACGAAAGAACTTGTCAAAATATTGCGCAAGCTATACATGAAGCTGCAGGTGACAAAAAGGTGCTGGTTGTAGGAAGCTCCGATTTATCGCATTTTCACGATTATCAGAAGGCCGCAAAACTCGATTCCGTATCCATAAAATATTTAGAAGCCGCTGACGCGGAAGGTTTGCTTGATAATCTAAGCGCCAATAAGACTGAAGCTTGCGGCGGCGGTCCTATGGCCGCGTCTATATTAGCGGCAAAGAAGATGGGAGCGTCAAAAGCAAAAGTTTTAAAATACGCGAATTCAGGCGATGTTACCGGTGATAAAACTTCCGTTGTCGGATATGTTTCGGCAGTTTATTATCAATAACAGTATTGAATAAAAAAATTATTTTAGCTTGTGTGGCTAATTTACGAAGGAGGGCAAAAAAAATGCAAGTAACGCAAAAAGAAAAAGCCACTCTTCTGGAAATTGTAAAAAAAACTGTATCATCTAAAGTTAATAATAAAAAAATACCGAAATTTACGATTGAATCAGAAACACTTAAAGAGAAAAGGGGTGCTTTTGTAACCATAAAAAAACATGATCATCTGCGCGGTTGTATCGGTTATATAAAGGCGGTTAAGCCGCTATGGGAAACAGTACAGGAAATGGCTATTGCCGCGGCTTTTCATGACCCCAGATTTCCCGCGCTTAAAGCCGACGAACTTGCCGATCTGAGCTTTGAAGTATCCGTTTTAAGTCCCCTGAAACGGATTAAGGATGTTAGCGAGATTGAAGTAGGTAAACACGGTTTATATATTACACGCGGTTATAATTCAGGCTTATTATTGCCGCAGGTTGCCGTTGAGCATAATCTGGACAGAGAATCTTTTTTGCGGGAAACCTGCCATAAGGCCGGTTTACCGCTCCAAGCGTGGCAGGAAAAAGAAACAGAAATTTACATATTTTCAGCAGACTATTTCGGCGATACAACTTAATTTTGCGCAAAATTATTTTATACAAACACGTCTGACCTGCTTTAAGTCTGTATATCCTTCCAGTACTTTTTGTATGCCATCCTGCAAAAGAGTGGTCATCCCTTCCTCAATAGCCGTTTCACGGATAGGTTCGGCGTGTTCATGCCTTTGAATCATCCTTTTAATATTATCTGACGCAATAAGGAGTTCATGGATGCCCATCCGGCCGAGATAGCCAGTGTCGCCGCATGACGGGCAGCCTTTGGGTCGATATAGCTTAAAGTCGCTTGTGTAGGGAGCATTTATTTTGTCGAAATATTTCCGGCCATAAATTTCCGCCATTTCATCATATTCTTCTTTACTAGGGTGATATTCTTCCTTGCATTTTTTACAAAGTGTTCTTACCAGGCGTTGCGCCAGAATGCCCAGCAGAGCGTCCGCAAAGTTGAGCGGGTCAATGCCCATATCCAGGAGGCGGACGATTGTTTCCGGAGCGCTGTTTGTGTGCAATGTGGTTAGAACAAGATGCCCTGTAAGAGATGCTTCCACGCCGATTTTGGCTGTTTCAAAATCGCGCATTTCTCCAACCATGATAACATCGGGGTCAGCGCGCAGGAATGAACGCATGGCCGCGGCAAAATCAAATCCGATTTTCGGTTGCACCTGAACCTGTCTTAGCCCGTGCTGCGTTATTTCGACCGGGTCCTCGGCTGTCCATATTTTTCTGCCCGGGGTGTTGATATGCTTGAGCCCGGCATGCAAGGTGGTTGTTTTACCAGAACCGGTGGGCCCCACGCATAAAATCATGCCGTATGGTTGTTCCATAATTTTTATTAATTCAGTATAGTTTCTCGGAGATAAAGCGACAGCGTCGAGCGGCAGTGTTTGACCCTTGGCCAGAATACGCAGCACAATATCTTCCACGCCGCCCTGAGTAGGTATTGTGGCGACACGCAGTTCGATTTCATCTTCGCCGCCCCTTCTGAACTTAATTTTTCCGTCCTGCGGCAGCCTTTTTATAGTGATATCAAGATTGGACATAATCTTTATGCGGGATACAACCGCCGCGCGATAACTGTAGGGAAGAATCTGGTAAAGAAAACATTCTCCGTCAACACGGTATCGGACATCGACGTTTTTAGTATCAGTATTCGGCTCAATATGTATATCAGACGCGCGCCGGGCATAAGCTTCGTTGATGAGTTTATTGACCAGCTGCATGATGACGCTATGCGATTCGGTGATGACTTCGCCGTCTTCCTCTTCGTAAACATCATCGTCCGCCTCCAATTTTCCGAGGATGTCATCAATCGAGGTACTATCCTGCGGCGCTGAAAAGAACCGTTCAATATATTTAAAAATATCATCAGGAAAGGAAATGTCATACTTAACAGATTTGGTTTTTAAAAGCCCCTCGATAGAGTCCCTTTTGATAATGTTAGTCGGATCATCAACGAGAACCCTGATTTTTCCGTCAACTCTCTCCAGGGGAACCCAAATTTCTCTCCTCAGAAATGGTTTTTTTAGATTCTTTAGCAAATCGCCCGGTATCGGTATTTTGTCATTATAGGTAACATATTCGCAGCTGTAATATTCAGCTAGGGAAATGCCGATATCTTCCTTGGAAATATTATATTTAAGCATGAGAATGTTTTCCAAAGATTCTTTTTTCTCCCGGGCTTCCTCTGTTGCTTTATCTACTTGCGCCTGTGTCGCGTGTCCCTGCCTGATTAAGTAATCATACTTACTAAGGCGTTTCTGCTTATGTAATTTCTCCTGGTTATTGAAAGCGATGCCCAGCACTCCGCATATCTCGTCAAGAAATATTTGGCGATAATCTTCAATTTTATCTTCACCTTTTTGCGTCATCACTTCCATTACGCCCATGATATTGCGCTCGTACATGATTGGTATTGCCAAAACCTGACCAGTTAAAACTCCCAGCTGTCTGTCCATGCTGCGGTCAAATTTCAGCTGATCGCTGAATCTTTTAAGCTCGCGATCATCATAAACATCATGTAGCAGAATTGTTTTCTTATTGTATGCGGCGTAACCGGCAATAGTAGAATTATTAATGGGCAGGCGGATTTCTTTCATTGTGTCGCCTTCCGGATTGAGAGTGTAAAGCTCTTTCTTTAATTTGTCAAAAGCGTAGATGGTTAAGGTATTGATGTTAAACAGATTCCGGATATCTTCTTTGATATCCACTATTATTTCCTTGATGCTCTCCGCGCTGTTTATGCGGTTGTTTACGCCTTGAATTGATTTGTGAAATTCCAGGTTTTTTAAAAGTTCTTCTACTTGTGGCGCGTTGGAAAGCGTGTCTTTTTGCGGACCGGTGGAAAACGGAGGTGTTTTACGCATTTTATGCTCCCAAAGAAAAATTCTTCTTTAAAAATATATTTTACAGAAATATGATTTTATCAAACGGCTGTTGAATTACGCAATGGCTTCCGCAAACGCATCGATAGCAGCGGGAATTTCAATATTCAACAAAAGCCCCATTTGTGTTTTTGTGCCGTCTAACAAAATGCCCCAAATATATTCACCTAAAGGCAAAATAACCAGCAGTTGATCGTCCTGCAAATCAAAAGTAGCATATTTTCCTATTTGCGGTATTCCGCTTATTTTTACGGTATCGTTGACAACCTTAACAATCTTAACTATAAGAGCGGCGAACTTGGGGCTGGAATTAAACCCGGCAATTGATTGCCCGTCGATATTCATGGCAATAGTTGTGGAAAGCAAGCTTTCTCCCAAATTAGTTTTAAGTAGTCCAATGGCCTCGTTTAATTTCGTTACATTCATAACTTATCATCCTGTTTCAAAGTATTTAATGTTAACTCTTTTTCCATGCGCTTAATTTTTGTTTTGTTTCTGATTTTAAATCTTTTTGTTTTGTATCTTTTTCTAGGGCTTGCGCATCTTTCTTTGTTTGTTCTTCAGCTTCCTTTGCTTTGCGCTGTGCTTCTTCTTTGGCCAGAGCTTCCTGGCGTGCTTTTTCTTCAGCTTCCTTTGCTTTGCGCTGTGCTTCTTCTTTGGCCAGAGCTTCCTGGCGTGCTTTTTCTTCGGCTTCTTTTGCTTTGCGCAGTGCTTCTTCTTTGGCCAGAGCTTCCTGCCGTGCTTTTTCTTCGGCTTCTTTGGCTTTGCGTTCGGCTTCTTCACGTGCCAGCGCTTCTTTCCTGGCTCTTTCCTCAGCTTCAGCTTCGGCCTTTGCCTTTTTGATTGCCTCTTCGCGGACTAGAGCCTCCTGCCTTAACTTTTCATCAACTTCGGCCTTTGTTTTTTTAATTGCTTCTTCTTTGGCCAGAGCTTCCTGGCGTGCTTTTTCTTCGGCTTCTTTTGCTTTGCGCAGTGCTTCTTCTTTGGCCAGAGCTTCCTGGCGTGCTTTTTCTTCGGCTTCCTTTGCGTTGCGCTGTGCTTCTTCGCGGGCGAATCTTTCTTCTTCAGCCCTGGCCTTTGCCTCTAAAAACGCGCGTTTTTCAGCGGCTTCTTCTATTATTTTGTCTTCCGTGAACAATTTTTTATCTAAAAGTTTTTCTTTTACCCCGGTTTTCGAACGTGCTTCTTCCTTCATCTTTGCCAGATCTGCTAACGATAAACTGGTACGTGATCCGAAAGTTGCTGTAGCTTTTGGTGAATCTTGTCTTTCAACAGAATGTTGAGCGCTAAGCTGAGAGATGGGAGGTTCTTTATGAGATATATCTGTTTTGCGAATCTGTTCGGTAATCGGCGCTTTAGTTTCCACAACGGAAATTTTGATACCCAGCGCGTCAATAATGTTATCGGCAACGGTGTCAACATCCAGCGGTTTTTCCAGATAACGGAAAATCCCCATATTGCCGACAATTTCTTCTATTTTAGGTGTTCCATACGCGGTCATGAGAATAACGGGGATTTTAGGATAGTTTCTGCTCATGTACGCGAGAAGCTCAAAGCCATCCATTTTGGGCATACTCAAATCGGTGATTACCAAGTCAATAGGTGATAGCTTCAAAATCTTTACCGCTTCCGCTCCGTTAGGTGCAGTTCTCACGTTAAAGTATTTTTTGTATGAGCTTAAACCGTCGGCGAGACTTAAGACAAACGGTTCTTCATCATCAACGATTAGGACTTCTCCCACGCCGGATAGTTTGCCTTTGAAAAATCTATCTTGTGGTGAGCTTGCTATTTTTTGCTTTAATGATTCTAAATTACTTGCTGTATTTAACATAACTTTCTCCAATAATTTTTAATTGATTATTCCTTTTTAAAATTGGTTACCTCTTTTTATTAAAGGATAAAGCAATCGCTGTGCCAAATACCTTGTAAGTATTTTGAGCAGTAATATCAGTTATTTGTAGCGTTTGGATGTTTATTGAACTTATGGCAGGTTCAAAACAGCCGGTTCATTATGAACTAGTAAGTCACTTATTTGCCGATATGGGTGAGGTTATAATTTTTCACTTTTCTTTTTAAAGTAGATAAAGAAATATCTAGGGCTTTGGCTGTCTGGGTATAATTGCCCATGTATTTTATTAACGCTTTCTCGATGTGATTTCTTTCCATATTTTCTAAAGTTGTTATTTGGTTCGTTTCATTCTCCGAATTATTCACGGCAGGGAATGGCAAATTGTAGCTGCTTTTTAGCAGTTGAGATGGCTGAAGAGATTTACCTCGTTGAATAATCAAAGCTCTTTCCATTACATTTTTTAGTTCGCGAACATTGCCTGGCCATTCATAATCCACCAATTTATTAAGTTCCTCATCGGTAATCATGATGTCTGTTTTTTTTGTCATTAATTTTATAAAATATTCACATAATCTGGGAATATCTCGTTTACGTTCTCTGAGCGGTGGAATGTTTATATGTATAACGCTTAATCTATAGTAAAGGTCGTCGCGAAAATATTTGTCTTTTATGGCTTCCGCCAGATCTGTGTTGGAAATAGCAATTATGCGAACGTTAATTGGCTTGAATGATTCACCTCCCACGCGGCGGATCTTTTTTTCTTCCAAAACCCCCAATAATTTGGATTGCAAATGAATAGGCATGGAACTGATTTCATCTAAAACAAGAGTGCCGCCGTCAGCTAATTCAAAAATGCCGCGGCGCAGAGAAGTTGCCCCGGTAAAGGCTCCTTTTTCCGAACCGAAAAGTTCCGCCTCGATGAGGCTTTCCGGGAAGGCGGCGCAATTTGTTGTCAGAAATAATTTTTTCGGCAGGTTGCTTTTATAATGAATGGCTCGCGCGACGACATTTTTTCCCGTGCCGGTTTCCCCGGTGATCAGAACAGGAGCGTCACTAGCGGCGGCCAAGTCGATCATTTTAAGAATTTCATCAAAAACCCCCTGGCCGGAGATTAGTCCTATTTCTTCGCTTTCTCTGTGATCATGATAGTTTTGGATCTGCTCTGTTTTTTCTAATTCCTGCGTCCGGAAAGCCTGTTTGACGGTAAGCTCCAGTTCGGCCATTTCAAAAGGTTTTGAAAGATAATCATGCGCGCCTACCTTGATTGCTTCTACTGCATTGCTGAAGCTTGGATAAGCTGTTACAAAAATAATTTTTGTTTGGTCATTTTCCTTTAATATAGAAGGACAAAGCGACACGCCTTCAGTATCCGGCAATTTCTGATCAAGAATTACTACATCAACTTTTGTATCTTGACAGATTTTCAAGCCGTCTTTTCCTGTGTTGGCGGTGAGGACGTCGGTATTTTCGTCGCGCAGGATATCACGAACGGATTCGCAGAAAATATCGTTGTCATCAACAACAAGGATTTTTCTTTTATTTATTTTCATCATCCTTGCCTGCGGGAATGAAAACGGTGACCTTTGTTCCAATGTCTTTATAACTTTTAATTTCCATATGTCCCTTCATGAGAGTTACCATTTTTAAAGCTATCATCAATCCCAGGCCTGTTCCGCGCGCTTTTGTCGTATAAAATGGCTTGAATAGATTAGTTTGTTCTTCTTCTGTCATTCCGATTCCGTTATCTTCAACTGTAAGAGCGACAAAACCATCCTTTTTTTCGGCCCTGACAATTATTTGAGGGTTGTCGCACTGGTTTAAAGCGTCAGACGCGTTGGTTGTCAAATTAAGTATAACTTGATGCAATAGGCGCGGATCCGCACTGATTGTATTTACGGGTGAAATTATCACATGATTGATTTTAATGCCCGTTTGACGAAAATCGCCGGACACAAGTTTTATAAAATTGTTTAAAAAATCTTCAATATTGACATTTTTAATATCCGGGTGTTCAAATAAACTAAAACTTTTTAGCGCCTGTAAAAGAAACTCGACACGGGAAATCTCCGTCATGGCGCGATCCACGAATTTTTCGGTGGCGCTGACCGAATAATGGGAAATATTTTTTTTCAAAACACTCAATGTCATTTTAATGGAATTTATAGGGTTGCCGAGTTCATGCCTAATGCCGGAGAAAATGTAACTTGTATTTTCCATGGAATTTACTGCTTCCGCTATTGATTCCAGGCGGCTTGTTTCAGTTATGTCTCTGATGATTATCCAGATAAAATCATCGGAAATCATATACGCCGTGTAACCTAGAAGACGATTTTTATACCATAGCGTATTTGTTTTACCGATAATATCACTGTCTGGGACTTCTCCGTAGTTGGGCAGAAGAAGGGTCAGGAGAGCCTTATATCCAAGTTTGTCTTCTTTATCCTGAAAAAGTTCAGAGGCAAACTTATTTCTAAAAATAATTTCCTGTCTTTTTAGGCTGAGAATAACAACGCCCAGGTCGATGCTCTCCATAATATAGGCATATAAGCAATTACCCGGTTCCTTGTTATTTATTATCGGACAGTTGCTGGCAATAAAAAAATTATTCATAAATATTTCACAGCCACTCAGTAGGTAAATAATTTTTGCTTTTTTATTATAACATACAATAAAACTGCCAAGGTGATTAACTGCAACTAGCAGCTTGGCCACTTTAATTTTAAAAATATCCGTTTATGTGACCTGTAACATATTGACTTTATAATTAATATCTATTATTTGATATAAATAATTATATGTGATGTCAAGGACATTTTCATGAAAAAACATTCAAAAGCGCTTGTTTTGCTTGCTTTGGCGGTAATTCTTTTTATGGGCGTAATTTCCGTGCCCCGATTTTTATTATATTCATCAAGTGTTGAAAAAATGGACGCCATTGTGCTTCTCTTGGGAGAAGACTTCAATGCGCGTAAAAAACAGGTAAATATGTTGACCTCTGAAAGATTGGCGGATTATTTGATAATTCCCGCTTACAATAAAACTTACCGTTTTTTTGACGGGCAGGTGGCGGAAGAATTTATATCAAGTTCGGATTTCAGTAAAAACATAGTAAAAAACAAGTTGCGGTCAATAATTTACGAAAACACGCATCTGGAAATTATTGAAGCAAAAATTATAATGTCCGATTATAAATTTAAATCCGTTGTGTTTGTCAGCTCTCCTTATCATATGAGACGGATTAAAATTATCGTTTCTAGGGTTTTCGGCAAGTCACAAGGCAAGTTTTATTTTATGCCTACGCGGTTTGAAAAAGCCCCGGCTAACTTTTGGGAACTATCCTCCAAAGACTGGAAAAATGTTTGCACAGAATACCTGAAGATAATCTGGTTTCTTATTTATGTTAATTTTGTAAATTAGTGTGCAAAAAAAATTATGCCGGTAAAAAAGCCCCCTTAAAGCTGGTGCTTTAAGGGGGCTGATATTTGAGCAGATCATGTTTTGGTGTTTTAAGTACTTGTTCTTTTTTTCTTGGCTTTCATAAATATCAGGAAAGCCTGGTTAATAATTGTTCTTAGCTTACGATCGTTTTAACAGTCTCAATCACCGGATTGCTGAAAAGAGCCATCAAAACAGTGTAAAGAGCGAAAACACCTACTGCTTCAGCAGTATACATCTGCTCGAATTTACGTTTTAAAGAAACAACAATCAAACCGCCTACTATTAAACAACCAAACTGGAAGTAAGGGAAAGCGCCTGCTGCTGCCGCCGCGTATTCGGCAAAAGCAAAAGTTCCGGTCAGCATTACGACTGCCGCTGCTACCAAAATTGTTCCTAATGTCTTTTTCATGATCTGAATCCTCCTTCTGATCTTATTTGCCCTTAGATAATGGAAAGATCGTGCCAAAATGATGAATAAATTAATAAAACAGTGTAAGTAACTGATAATGCGTATAATATAGGTAAACGACAACACCAGGCCTTCACAAAAACCACCCATTTCACCCCTTCTCCCTAAATGAAATGTTCAAAGAATTGAATGAAATATGCAAGAGTGTCGAATGATAAATATGAGAAAATCTATGCGAAATCAGAAATTAGACGGGGAAATTTATTTAATGCAGACCCTGCGGACTTGTAGAAAATCGGTATATCCTTGAAAAGATTTTAAAATACCGTCTTGTAAAAGAGTGGTCATTCCTTGTTCCATGGATTTATTGCGTAATGCTTCGACAGTTTCATGTTTTTGTATCATGCGCTTTATTTCATCTGTCGCGATGAGAAGTTCATGAATTCCCATTCTGCCTTTGTAGCCAGTAGGCCCGCATTCATCACACCCTTTAGGGCGATAGAATTTAAGGTCACTATTGTAGCGAATGTTTAATTTGTCGAATTCATTAGGCCCATAAGCTTCAACAATTTCTTTAAACTCTTCTTTTGAAGGACGATAAGCTTCTTTACATTTGCCGCATAAAGTGCGCACGAGGCGCTGAGCTAAAATCCCGAGCAGGGCGTCAGCGAAATTGAGCGGGTCAATTCCCATGTCCAGCAGGCGCACAATCGTTTCGGGCGCGCTGTTTGTATGCAGCGTGCTTAAAACAAGATGGCCTGTAAGGGACGCCTCCACTCCGATTTTGGCGGTTTCAAAATCGCGCATTTCGCCGACCATAATTATGTCGGGATCGGCGCGCAAAAACGAACGCATTGCCGCAGCGAAATCAAAACCGATTTTCGGCTGTACCTGAACCTGACGCAGGCCATACTGAGTTATTTCTACCGGGTCTTCGGCGGTCCAAATTTTTCTGTCCGGCCTGTTGATATGGTTCAAGGTGGCGTGCAGGGTGGTAGTTTTACCGGAACCGGTAGGTCCCACGCATAATATCATACCATAAGGTTTAGAAATTATATCAGTTATTTCTTTGAAGTTACGAGTTGACAGAGCCATGTCTTCAAGGGGTTTTGTTTCTCCTTTAGCCAGGATGCGCAAAACCACATCTTCCACCCCTCCCTGTGTCGGAATGGATGCAACGCGCAGCTCAATCTCCTCGCCCGTCGGTCTGCGGTATTTGATTTTCCCGTCCTGCGGCAGTCTTTTTACGGTAATATCCAAATTAGACATGATTTTGATCCGCGATATCATCGCCGCCCGGTAACTGAACGGAACTGTCTGATACAAGGCGCAATCGCCGTCAACGCGAAAGCGTATTTCAACGTTCTTTCTGCCGATATTCGGTTCAATATGTATATCAGAAGCGCCGCGGCTGTAAGCGTCGTTAATTATTTTATTCACCAACTGCATAATAACACTGTCTGATTCTGTTACCAGTTCGTCAGTCAGGTCATCTTCCAGCGATAGTTCGTCATCATCCAGGCGTCCCAGTATATCCGTGAAAGAATGCTCAGCATCGGATGTAAGATAAAAAAGATTGATAAACTTGATGATATCTTCAGCCAAGGCGATATCGTAAATCACGTTTTTAGTCTTTAATAAATTTTCAATAGTATCTTTTTTTAAGATATTGTTGGGGTCATCAACAACAACGCGAATTTTCCCGTCTACTTTTCCCAGCGGAACCCAGAGTTCGCGCCTTAGGAAATCTCTTTTTAAGTTTTTTATCAAATCGCCAGGAATTACTGCTTTGTCACTGTATTGAACAAACGAGCAACGATAATAATCTTCAAGAGAACGCCCGATATCGTCTTTGGATATTTTGTATTTGCGCATCAAACAGTTTTCCAAAAGTTCTTTTTGCACCCGCGCCTCTTCCCAAGCGGATTCCAGTTCTTCTTCCTTAATGAGATCATGTTGTATTAAGTAATCGAATCTTGTTTTGCGGCGGCGCTCGAAGCGCTGCTTGTTGTAAAGAGCCACGCCGAGGACTTCAGCTATTTCCAGCGCGAGGGATATTTCTTCTTCGGAAAAAATTCCTTCTATTGCTTTTTTGTTCAGAATCTGAATAACGCCCATGAGCTGATTGTTATACCAAACAGGGGCGGCCAGAATTTGTCTTGTTCTGAATCCGGATTTATCATCCCAGCTTTGGTCAAAACTCAATTCATCATCTATCGCTTTTAGCTCATCCTTATTATAGGCGTCGCTTATATTTACGACTTTTCCGGTAGAGGCGGCGTATCCGGCGATGCTTTGGTTATTTATGGGAACCCGAATTTCTTTAAGTTGCGTGCCGGCAAGGAACATGGAGTAAATTTCGTTTCGCGCGGGATCAACAACATAAATTGTCAGTGAATGCGCGTTAAAAAGATTGAGAATGCCGTCTTTTAAATCGACGAGTATTTGTTTGATGTTCTGCGCGGCATGGATGCGGTTGGTGATATCCAAGAGCGCCTTACGCAGGCGTAGTTTTTCTTCTAAAACAGGCGATGCGGTGTATTGTGCCTTAGTATGGCCGTTCATGTGGCAATATTTTTCCCTGCAATTTTAAAATGTTATTAATCCTATCAAGGCGCTATCTTAATGTCAATGCAGCTAATGTTATATTATGAATTAAAAGTTCCTTTGAATAAGGATAAATTAACCCACGGTAACGATTTTAGAAAAATCAGCAATTTTATGAAACATTGCAGATATTTCCGCCAAAAGAGAGAGCCGATTGAATTGGATTTTTTGATCCTTATCCATAACCATCACGCTGTCAAAGAAAGCATCCACGGACGGGCGCAAAACCGCTAGTTCGGTAAGAGCTTTAAAATAATCGCTTTTATTAATTTCTGCGGTAACGTTATCTCTGGTTTGTGCAAAGCTGGCGAAAAGATTTTTTTCCGCTTCCGTCGTGAAAAGCTTCACATCAAGATTCGGATTATTAAAGCTTTTTAAAATATTATCCACTCGCTTAAAGGCAATGGAAATGGGTTCGAAATCAGGATTTTGTCTAAACGCGTGCAAAGCCCTTACTTTTTCCTCAAAAGCGACCAAATCATTGAAATCCGCGGCTAAAACCGCGTCCACTGTGTCATATTGGTAGCCCTGAGAAATAAATAAATTTTCCAGGCGTCCGGCAAAAAACTGAAGCACTTCTTTTTTGATTTCGGCGGATGATTTTTTAAAAGTATTCTCAAAAAAGCTGAAGCTTTCTTCAAAAAGATAATCAAGGGGCAGCGCGTAACGCTTGGAAAGAATGATATTGATTATTCCTAAAGCCTGACGCCGGAGAGCGTAAGGATCCGCTGTTCCGGTGGGCACCAGTCCGACGCCAAAAAAACCGACGATACTGTCCATCTTATCGGCGATTCCGACAATTGCCCCTTCGTCGGTTTTCGGCAATTCTCCTCCGGCGGCGGTAGGGAGATAATGTTCATATATCGCATCGGCAACAAGCTGTTTTTCCCCGGAAAGAAGAGCGTACTGCCGGCCGATAACGCCCTGCAGTTCGGAAAATTCTCCGACCATTTGCGTTTCCAAATCCGCCTTGGCCAGAAGCGCCGCGCGGTCAACATTGTCTTTTGCGGCGGGGTTAATCTTTTGTGATATTTTAATGGCCAGTTTGCGGAATCGCATGACTTTTTCATACGATGTTCCCAGCAAAGTATGAAAAACAACTTTCTTTAAAGAATCGACGCGGTTCTCCAAAGGGATTTTTTTATCTTCTTCGAAGAAGAATTGCGCGTCGGCAAGCCTTGCCCGCAATACGCGTTCATTGCCGCGAGCGACAATACTCTCATCGCGCGGTTTGGTGTTGCTGACGGCGATGAAGCAGGGAAGAAGTTCTCCCTGGTCGTTTACAACAGGAAAATATTTCTGGTGGGAAATCATTGTGGTAATAATTACTTCTTTGGGAATTTTGAGAAACTTTTCATCAAAATCACCGCGGATTATTACCGGGAATTCAACGAGAAAAGTTATTGTTTCCAGAAGCTCATCAGTGTAATAAAGTTTTCCTCCCGCTTGCGCCGCCGCTTTTTGCGCTTCGGCAATAATTATTTTTTTTCTTTCCTCGGGGTCGGCGATAACGTGGTTCTTCTTTGTTTTGGCTAAATAGTCATTAAAGTCTGAAACCACAAAGGAGGCCGGGCTCATAAAGCGATGACCTCGCGATTTGTTGCTGCTGGAAATATTTTCAAGCTGGAGATGAATAACAGCGCCATCGTATATGGCCAGAATCCAATGTATCGGGCGCGCGAAGCGCAAATCATAACTTCCCCAACGCATGGACTTTCTGAAGGGAAGTGAAGTGATAAAACCGGATAATATCTCCGGCAAAAGTTGCGCCATAGGGCTTCCGGCAACGATTTTGCGGGCGCCTATGTATTCTCCTTTTTCCGTTTTGATAATTTCGAGTTCAGATACATCAATTCCCAGGCCTCTGGCAAAACCCAGCGCCGCTTTGGTTGGTTTGCCCTTTTCATCATATGCAGCTTTTTTTGCCGGCCCGATTTTTTCAATAGTCTGATCTTCCTGTTTTTTTGCCAGATCGGCGATATGCACAACCAGCCTTCTAGGTGTGGCCAGGCATGTTATTCCCCTGCAGGCGATTCTTTTTTCTGCCATTATTTTTTCGATAATTTCTTTCATATCCGTGATGGCTTTCGATAAAAACCCGGCGGGAATTTCTTCAGTGCCAATCTCGAAAAGCAGTTCGTCGTTCATTTTATCTCCAGATTCTAATTCTTCTTTAAAAGAGGATAATTCATTTCTTCGCGCTGTCTGATGTAAAGCTCCGCGCTGACGCGAGCGAGGTTGCGCACCCTGCCGATGTAGCTTGTTCTTTCGGCGACGCTGATTGCACCGCGGGCGTTGAGTAAATTAAAGACATGTGAGCATTTCAAACAATAATCGTAAGCGGGAAGCGCCAGTTTCTTTTCGGCGATTTTCAGGGCTTCTTTTTCATACATATCAAAAAGATTACGCAGCATGGGAATGTCGGCTATTTCAAAATTATAGGTGGAAAATTCAACTTCTCCCTTATGGTGCACATCGCCGTATTTTATTTTATCGTTCCACTGCAGGTCGTAAACATTGTTGATGCCCTGAATGTACATGGCGATGCGTTCGATGCCGTAAGTCAGTTCCGCGCAAACGGGATTGAGATCAAAACCACCTACCTGCTGAAAGTAGGTAAATTGGGTAATTTCCATTCCGTCGAGCCAGACTTCCCAGCCAAGCCCCCAGGCGCCGAGCGTGGGAGATTCCCAATCGTCTTCCACAAAACGAATATCGTGATCCAACGGATTGATGCCGAAACTTTTCAGTGAATCAAGATACAATTCCTGAATATTTAACGGCGAGGGCTTCATGATAACCTGATACTGATAATAATGCTGCAGCCGGTTAGGGTTTTCGCCGTAACGTCCGTCGGTGGGACGGCGCGATGGCTGCACGTAAGCCACGTTCCATGGCTCAGGCCCTAGTGCGCGCAGACAGGTAGCCGGGTGAAAAGTTCCCGCGCCGACTTCCATATCGTAAGGTTGGACAATAACGCAGCCCTGTTCATGCCAGTATTTTTCCAAAGCAAAAATTAATTCCTGAAATGTCAATATGTCCTCCTTGCAGGTTTGCAGGCGAAGTAATTGCCCGATCAAAACAAGCCGCAATCTTTAATTAATCCAGCGGTTAACTAGCATGGCGCGGTGGAAAGTGTCAATATGAAAGGGTCAGGATTGATGTAATTTAAAAGCGCGCGAAAATTCATTTATCGGTTTTTATAAAAATATTTGACTCCTAAATATGTAAAAAAATACTATTGACAAAAGTTTTTAATTTACATAGCGTTATATCAAATATTTTGCATGAGGGGCAAAAGATATTGCAAGCCAACAAGTGCTTGAAAATATTATTAATTTTCCTAAAATAACGCTAATGTAATTACGGGAATATTTTTCTGGTAATTACGGTAATATTATTGTAAATGTAGTCACAATATTTAGTCATTAAAAAAATCTGAAAGGAGGTTTTTGCTGTGAAGAATTTAATGAAGGTATTTGTTGTTATTGCGTTATTGGTTTTTAGCACAACCGCGTTCGCACAAATCAGACCCGGCGCTTTTAACATTGGCCCTTATTTTGGTTTCGGCGCTTTTGAAGGGAACCAGGATCTGGATAACGGTCCGGTTATCGGTATTCGAGGCGGTTATGATTTTACGAAGAATTGGGGAGTGGAAGCAACGGTTAACTGGATTCCGACCAGATACAATTATGCTTTATACCGACAGGATGTGGGAAAAGATGATGTGCACACGAACGTTTTCAACTACCGCGTGGAAGGAATCTATAATATTGATTTATTCCCGGATAAGCGCTTTGTGCCGTTCCTTGCCGTGGGTGTCGGTGGCCAGACGATCGATTATAGAGGCACCCATCCTGGCGAAAGGGACAGAACACGTTTTGCCGCTGATTGGGGCGGCGGTCTTAAGTTCTTCATGACCGAAAACATGGCGCTCAGAGCCGATGTCAGGCATGTGCTGGCCATTGGCAGCATTTATAATGACCTGGAAGCTACTTTGGGCATCGCCTTTTATTTTGGCGGCAAGAAAGATGCCCCCGCACCTGTACCTGTAGCCGAGAAAAAGGTGTTTGATGAACGCGTGAGACTGAACATTGAGTTTGATTTCGACAAGTCGGACATCAGACCGCGTTACCATGATGAATTGAGGACAGTCGGCGACTACATGAACAAATATCCTGACGTGAATATGGCTATCGAAGGACATACCGATAGCATCGGCACCGATGAATATAACCAGGCACTTTCCCAGCGTCGTGTGGACAGCGTAAAGAATTACATTGTTGAAAAGTTCAATATCGACGGAAAGCGCATCAAAGCGACAGGATACGGAGAAAGCAAGCCGATTGCTGATAACAGCACGGATGAAGGCAGACAGACAAACCGCAGAGTGGAAGCCGTATCTATTAAGTAAAAAAGTAAGAGCCTCTCTTAATTAAAGCGAAGGGGTTGCCCGCATAACAGCAGGCAACCCCTTTTATTATGAGACCTTTGCATAACTATATAAAACCACCAATTTTGTCATTCCGGTGAAAACCGGAATCCAGTATTATCAATGGTTTCCTNNGACGATTAGAGGGGTTGTGCAAAGCGCTCATTATTTATGCGCAATCAATAATTGTAGTGCTGGAACAAGACAAAAAGTGAACGCGAAGCCTCTGTTACAGGCACATATTCCTGATCTGCTCCATCACCTTCAGGGATTTTATTTCGCGCCCAAGAACGTAAGTAATAAAGCCGATAAGAATGCTGCGGCACTCCGTGGCTGAAGCGCCGG
>DHGA01000086.1 GCA_002402545.1 Syntrophaceae bacterium UBA4810 | reverse complement strand
TCTTCTCTTGGAAAAGAAAATAATTCGACGGCAAATAAATCAATTGGCGGGTAATAAAAAACATCGTTTTCACCCAGAAAGAAAGCCAAATCTCCGGCAAAAGACAGCGCTTCTTTTTCCCGAGCGCAAATAATAAAAATACTGCTGTCGACTCTCTCGAAAAGAAGCGCGGCCATAAAGGCTCGCGCCGCGGCCTCGAGTCCGCTCACGTTAATCCTTGCGTCCGTTTGCTTAATCCTGTCTAAGAGGTCATTCGACAATTCGACATTGTTCCCCTTGTATTCATTAATAATTTTTCTCATGGACATCAATTACGCTTTAATTTCAAAAATAATTTAACAACTACCGGAAATTAAACTTCTAACCTAAAAAAGATTTTTGTTCAAGGCTGCCAGACAGAAGAATATTGCTGTCATTTCTTACTCGTTGACAACCGGTATATGTCTGATAAGCTATTAATTATAAATGCATAAGGAGTAAATTAACATGATTTCTGTGGAAAAAGCCCTGAAAACAATCCTGACTGACGCTAAACTTCTGGGCGTGGAAAAAATTAACATCATTAACGCGCAAAGGCGTGTGATCGCCGATAATATTTACGCTAACCGCAATATTCCATCCGCCGATAATTCGGCCATGGACGGTTATGCCCTGCGCTGGGCCGATACCAAAGGCGCGACTAAAAAAAACCCAGTCTGGCTTGAAATTATTGAAGAGATACCGGCCGGAAAAATTCCCCAAAAAAAAATCCTTACAGAAGAAGCTTCCCGCATTATGACCGGGGCAATAATTCCTAAAGGCGCCGACGCGGTCATCCGCCAGGAAGACACCATAAGAAACGGCAAAAAGGTCGCTGTACTGAAGCCGGTCGACAAGAAAAAAGATATCCGCCTTGCAGGTGAAGACGTGCGTAAAGGAGAGCTTGTTATTCCCAAGTCCAGCATACTGTCTCCTGCGCAAATCGGCATGCTGGCTTCACTGGGACGGGAATACATAAGTGCTTATAAAAAACCTCGCGTAGCCATTATGACCACAGGAAATGAGCTTGTTGATATAAGCATCAATCCCCCGCCGGGAAAAGTTGTCAACAGCAACGTTTATTCGTTGGCCTCTTTGGTAATAGACTGCGGAGGCGTTCCTCTTGTGTTGGGAATCAGCAAAGATAATAAGTCCGCTTTACGAAAAAAATTTGCGGCCGCGCTTAAAGCCGATGTAATAATTTCGTCCGGCGGCGTATCCGTTGGAGATTATGATTTTGTAAAAGACATCATGGCGGAGATGGGAAATTCAATGAGCTTCTGGCAGGTGGCTATGCGGCCGGGCAAACCCTTGGCGTTTGGAGACATCAAGGGCGTGCCTTTATTCGGCCTGCCGGGAAATCCCGTATCGACAATGGTTTCTTTTGAGCAATTCGTCCGACCCTACCTTTTAAAAATTCAGGGTCACAAAAACATTTTTCGGCCATCTCTCAAAGCGGCAAGCGCGCAGGCCTTAAAAAAGGACGCGGGTATAAAACAATTTCTGCGCGCAATAATCAAAAAAGAGAATGGAAAATATATTGTAAAAACCACCGGAGATCAGGGATCCGGCATTTTAAAATCTATGGTCGCGGCCAACGCTTTAATTGTTCTTCACGAAAAAGAAACAAGAATAAGTAAAGGCGGCATTGTAACCGTTCAGTTATTGGATGATTCGCTGTTTACGGCAAATTCTTTCCTGGGTGGCATATAAACTTAAATCTCTTATTTTGGATGTTGACACGTTATCGTTTTACAGCTAAAGATTCGTTGATTTATTTTGGGGAAGTGCCAAGGTCACTGGTGGGCCTCCTGGACTTCAAATCCAGTGTGGGGCGCTAGAACCGTCCCAGGTGGGTTCGATTCCCATGCACTTCCGCCATTTAAACCGCTTAAGGAGTCTCGCACGCCATGAAAAGATTATCACTAACCGTCCTCCTGTTCTTTTTTCTTGTTTTACCGACACACATTACAGCGCAAAACTTATCTCCGGAAGAAGCTTTCCGGAAAAGTTTTCCCAAACAGAATTTTGAAAGCATCACCCCCAGCCCCGTTAAAGGAATCTATGAAGTATACACCGGAAATCAAATGTTTTATTTCATGCCGGAAAACGAGATTATTATTACCGGCAATCTAATCACCAAGGACGGCGTTAATTTAACCCGTGAAAGTAATTTAAAAATAATGGCCGGGAAGATGGAGAAGTTGCCGCTGGATTGGGCTTTAAAAATCGGAAAAGGCAAAACAAAGGTTGTGGAATTTACTGATCCTAACTGCCCTTATTGCCGCCGGGCATTTGATTTTTTTGACGGGCGCAAGGACGTAACTCTTTATGTATTTTTAATTCCGCTTTCCCAGGATTCTGAAAAAAAGATCAAGCATATCTTTTGCTCCAAGGATAAAATCAAAGCTTATGAAAATGTAATGTCGGGAAAACTCGATAATAACGCTCCGCTTAACATTTGCAATGATAAAGAAGTTGATGATCGTGTAAGAACTCACCGAGAGCTAGCCGCGCAGGCAGGCGTTGGAGCAACGCCGACATTTTTCCTTAAGAATACCGCTGTCGGCGGTTTTGAAAAAAATACCCTTGATCAGCTTTTAGATTAGCAGTTTCTTCTAAAAAAATTTAAAAGTTAACTGATTTTTGATCCGGTTTTCGCCTCGCCGTCATAAGAAAGAAGCGCGAGCCCTTCTTCTGTCGGGGCAGCCAAAAGCATGCCGTGGGATTCAACTCCCATTAATTTCGCGGGCTTCAAATTGGCGACCACAACAATTTTCTTGCCGATTAATTGTTCTGGCTTATAGTCATTGCCGATCCCGGCAACGATCACTCTTTCTTCGCCGATATCTATTTTAAGCTTGACAAGTTTCTTAGATTTGGGAACAGCCTCCGCTGCCAGTATCTGCGCCACGCGTAAATCAATCTTTGAAAAATCTTCGTAGTCAATTTCGGGCTTGATGTCCTTTGAAACCATTTTCTTTTCCTCAGCCTGATTTATTTTAGAAATATCCACACGGGGGAATAAAGACTCGCCGCGGGACAATGTTTTCCCCGCGCAAAGAACACTTTCCTGACCTATGCTTTCCAAATTGAGCTTTTCCGTATCATCAGCGCCGATTTGCTGTAATATCTTTTCCGCCGCCTGTGGCATAAAAGGAAATACTAATATGGCAATCGACCGCAGAGCGATAAGTAGACTATACATGATCGCTGTCAACTGTTCTTTTTTTGCGGGATCCTTACCCAATACCCATGGTTCTTTCTCCACAATGAACTTATTGGCAAGGTTAATAAATTCCCAAATGGCAATTAACGCTTTGTGCAAAGACATATCCGAGAAAGAGGCCTTCACTTGTGCGACAGCGTCAAGCGCGGCTTTTTGCAGCCCGGCATCTATTTCCTTGCTGGAAACACGGGGGACTTTACCTTCGCAATATTTTATGGCCATGGTAATTACACGGCTGACCAGATTTCCCAAATCATTGGCAAGGTCTGAATTTAATCTCTGTACAAAAACTTCTTCAGAAAAATTGGAATCAAGTCCGAAGACCATGTCGCGCAAAAGAAAATAACGGAAGGCGTCCAGGCCGTATTTATCCTTTAAATCCAACGGCCGGACAACATTGCCCAAGCTCTTCGACATTTTACTCTGCTCAATATTCCAATATCCATGGACATTGAGATGAAGGTAAGGCTCGATGCCCGCCGATTTAAGCATCGTCGGCCAATAAATGCCGTGCGGCTTTAAAATATC
>DHGA01000072.1 GCA_002402545.1 Syntrophaceae bacterium UBA4810 | reverse complement strand
TGTCGGTTCGATTCCGACCTCCGGCACCAATCTTAAATCTTTCAAAATTGTCAGGCGAAATCAAAAATTGAACACGTTTTGCGACATCATGCCGCCAATGGAGTTAGCGTGACTTCAGCCAAAAACAAATCCGGGATAAAAAGCTGGCCTCAGGAGGACCGCCCCAGGGAAAAACTGCTCAAAAAAGGCGCGGGGGCTTTGAGTAATTCTGAGCTTTTGGCAATCCTTTTGCGTACCGGTGTCAAAGGAAACAGCGCGATTGATTTGGCCAGAAATATGCTGTCTAAATTCGGCACGTTTCGCAATATGAGCCATTCTGATGATCGCGATTGGAAAGAATTCAAAGGATTAGGCCCGGCCAAAATCGCGCAGATTAAAGCCGCACTGGAAATCGGCAGACGCTTCCGCGAGGATGAAGTCCTCGGCGGTAAGCAAAAGATTTCAGCGGCAAAAGATGTTGTCGATATCATCATGCCACAAATGCGCGATTTAAAAACCGAAGTTTTCAAAGTCGTTTATCTCAACAGCAACAACAAAATCATTGATATTGCTGATGCCGCTTATGGCACGGTAAATCAGGCCGCGCCGATTGTGCGCGAAATTATTCATGGCGCTCTGCAGAAATTTGCCGCCGCGATTATCTGCGTGCACAATCACCCCAGCGCCAACATTGCGCCCAGCGCGGAAGACAAAAAAATAACCGGCGAACTATCCGCCGCGGCAAAGCTATTGGGCATCCGCATGCTTGATCACATCATCATCGGCGATGGCAGTTATTTCAGCTTTGCGGACGAGGGGATAATGAGTTAAACATTCTAGAAGGGAAAGTTTGTAAATAATTCGGTGAAAGAAGTTAGGTGCAAAGTAAAATAAAAAAGCCCTTATTTTACTTTAATGTCTTAAAGTAAAATAAGATAAAAATGTATACCAAACTAATATAAGTATTTGTATTAATTTAAAATTCATGCATAATCAGCTCAGCAGATATGCAGCTATAAAGTAAAGGTATTGACAAAGTAATAGGGAGCGTTTAACCTTAACTCAAATCATCCCTTTGTGGCCTCGTGCCACATTGGCCCCGCGCTCCCGGTGGACGCGGGTTTTTTTATGTCTGGAGAATCGAGAAATGAACCGCGCTGCATCAAATAAACAATCCGATCATTTATACCTTTTCATTGATGAAGCGGGTGATTTCAACTTTTCTAATACAGGAACAAAGTACTTTGTATTAACTGCCGCATCAAAAACCAGACCTTTTACATGGGAATTACCTATTTCTTCTCTAAAATATGATTTAATCGAGTTTGGCCTTGATATTGAATATTTTCATGCGTCAGAAGACAGACAGCCGGTGCGCGATCGATTTTTCGGAAAAATATGTGAAGAATTGAATGAAATAAGGCTTGATTCCATTGTCATTGAAAAGCGAAAAACAGGTTTGTCCCTACAGGTAATGGAAACATTCTATCCAATGATGGTTGAATACCTCTTAAAATATATTCTCGACAAACGAAATATCAGCGAATACAAAGGCATTATTGTTTTAACAGACAGCCTGCCCGTCAGAAAAAAACGCGAGGCCATAGAAAAAGCTATAAAAATGACCGTCTCCAGCATGCTGCCGCCGGGTAAGAAATATAAAGTCCTTCATCATGCTTCAAAATCATGCATAGGTTTACAGGTTGCAGATTACTGTAATTGGGCTATATTCAGAAAATGGGAAAGGTCAGACAATCGTAGCTATGAATTAATAAAAACTTGTATAAAAAGTGAATTCGATATTTTTGCAAAAGGGGAAATATATTATTATTAGAGGTGATATACGTTGACCGCCCCGACTACCTTATTCAGGAGAGCCCCTTGGGCTCTTATCATCAGGGCGGAACCTTTGTTCGATTATTTCGAATATATTTTAGCACCATGTGAATGTATGTCAATAGAAAAGTAGATAACAAAAAATGATAGTAAAAACAGCATAATAATATAGGTTGGGGTCATAATGCCTAAAGGAAAGAAAACAGCCAAAAAGAATAACAAGCAGGAATCCATTGAGGCGACGCTGTGGCAGGCGGCGGATAAACTCCGCAAAAACATGGATGCCGCCGAATACAAACATATTGTGCTCGGCCTGATTTTTCTGAAATATATTTCCGATGCTTTTGAGGATTTGCATGCAAAACTAATAGAGGGCAAAGGCGATTACAAAGGCGCCGATCCGGAAGATCCCAATGAATACACGGCAGAAAGAGTTTTCTTTGTCCCGCCTGTCGCCCGCTGGAAGGCTATTTCCGCCAACGCGAAGAAAACAGAAATTCTGCTTGATAATGGCAAAAAAGTCGATATCGGCGGTTATGTTGACGAGGCGATGGAAGCAATCGAACGGCAGAATATTTCCCTTAAAGGCGTGCTGCCCAAAGTTTATGCCCGGCAAAATCTCGACCGCGCCAGCCTTGGGCGGATTAATCGATTTGATTGGCACAATTGCGCTGGGTACTGCTGAAGCAAAAAGCAAAGATATACTCGGCCAGGTTTACGAATACTTTCTCGGTCAGTTTGCCCTTGCCGAAGGCAAAAAAGGCGGCCAATTCTACACGCCGCGCAGCGTTGTAAAATTACTGGTAGAAATGCTCGAGCCTTATGAAGGAAGAGTTTTTGACCCCTGCTGCGGCTCCGGCGGCATGTTTGTCCAAAGCGAAAAATTTATTGAAGCGCATCAGGATCATTATAAGAAAAACAGCAATACGGTAAAACTAAATCCTGCCGACATGATTTCCATTTACGGGCAGGAATCTAATCAGACCACCTGGCGTTTGTGCAAAATGAATCTGGCTATTCGTGGGATTGATAGCTCCAATATCAAATGGAATAATGAAGGCTCGTTTCTCAATGACGCGCACAAAGACCTGAAGGCCGATTTCATTATCGCCAATCCGCCTTTTAATGATTCGGACTGGTCGGGAGCATTATTAAAGGATGACGCCCGCTGGAAATATGGCATTCCGCCTGCAGGCAACGCCAACTACGCATGGATTCAACACTTCATTTATCACATGTCGCCCACGCGCGGCATGGCAGGCTTTGTTCTCGCCAAAGGCTCGCTTACATCTAAAACCAATAACGAAGGCGAAATCCGCAAAAACATCATCGAAGCAGGCCTTTTGGATTGCATCGTCAATCTTCCGGCAAAACTATTTCTCAATACGCAAATTCCCGCCTGCCTCTGGTTTCTGTCCCGCAGAAAAGAAGGCCGCCTTGACAAAGTATTGTTTGTTGACGCCCGCAATCTCGGTTATTTGATTAATCGCCGGACAAAAGATTTTACCGATGAAGATATTGCAAAAATTTCCGATACTTACCACGCCTGGCGCGACAGCATACGTCATTCCCGCGAAAGCGGGAATCCAGTTAAGTATGAAGACGTTCCCGGCTTTTGCAAATCAGTCACGCTCGATGAAATCAGGGAAAAAGACTACGTCCTCACGCCGGGGCGTTACATCGGCCTGCCGGAAGACGTGGATGATTTCGACTTTGCAGAACGGTTTGGAAAGCTCAAGGCAGAACTTGATGAGCAGATGAAGGAAGAAGTGAGATTGAATGAACTTATTTGGAAGAACCTCGCGAAGTTGGAGATAAAGGGATGAGAGATTGGAAGGAATATCGTTTTTCTGACTTCGCAGAAATAAGTCCGCAAGTTGCATTGAAAGCAGGTGCAATATGTTCTTTTGTTGAAATGGCGGATTTAAAAGATGGAAATAAATTCTGTGAACCAGTTCAAGTTAGAACGTTCAATGGTTCGGGCACAAGATTTCAGGAAAGAGATACTCTCTTTGCAAGAATTACTCCTTGTCTCGAAAATGGTAAAATATGCCAAGTCAGAAATCTTCTCAATAAGAAGGGTTTCGGTTCGACAGAATTTCATGTTTTCAGAGGTAGAGAAGGTCTTTCTGATACTGACTTTGTTTACTACTTATCAAGATCGTCTGATGTTCGTTATTTTGCAGAAGCAAATTTTCACGGTACTTCTGGTAGACAAAGAGTACCAAGAGAATCATTTAATAATTTGTACCTAAAACTACCTGATTTTACCGAACAACGTGCCATTGCCGGTGTGCTGTCAAGTCTCGACGACAAAATCGACCTCCTGCACCGGCAAAACAAAACACTGGAAGGCATGGCCGAAGCCCTCTGGCGGAAAATGTTTGTCGAAGAGGCCGATCCGAATTGGAAGAAGGGGAAGTTGGGTGATGTTTGTGTCAGAATAACAAAAGGCACTACACCAACAACATTAAAAAGAAGCTTTGTTGATACAGGTATTAATTTTATAAAAGCTGAATCAATCGATGATTATGGAAATTTTATAACTGAAAAATTTGCACATATTGATGAAGAGACCAATACATTGATTTCAAGATCAATTGTACAGGAAAATGATATTTTATATACCATTGCTGGTACCATCGGTAGGACGGCAGTCGTAACTAACGAAATATTACCTGCTAACACAAATCAGGCAATAGCAATAATTACGCTTAATAACTCAACTTTATTTCTTTCTTATATACGCTTATTGTTGAAAACGACAGGTATGGCAAATGACCTTGATTCAAAAGTTGTACATGCCGTGCAACCAAATTTAAGTTTAGGTATGATTTCTGACACTGACATATTAATACCAGACGAACAAACCTTAATTGAATTTAATAAAAAAAGTAATCCGTTATTTGTAAAAACAAGGCACAACACTCTCCAAATCCGAACTCTTTCAGGCCTGCGCGACACGCTCCTTCCCAAGCTCATGTCCGGCGAAATGCGGGTGAGATATGCGGCTTAGAATAAGAAATATGAAAGGGCGCAATATATGTACATAGAAAAGATAAGAATAAAAAAATTTCGTTCCATTGATTATGTAGAAATTGAATCAAAAAATATTACCGTATTTGTCGGAAAGAATGATGTGGGTAAATCTAATGTCTTAAGAGCATTAAATCTATTTTTTAATAACCAGACAGATGCAGGCCAGGGCTTCGATTTTATTACGGATTATTCGCGATTGGTTGCTGCACCGAAAAAGAAAGCAAAAGAAATTTCAATTGAACTATTATTATCACCGCCAGACACATTCATGGGACATTCAAAAAAGATATTATGGACTAAGAAATGGCGAGAGGAAGGTTTGCACAAAGGCGGAGAGAAAATTGTATTTGCAGATGGTACAGCTATTACGGACAGATCTCGCATAGGTGTATGGTTAACTCGATTGCGTTATTATTATGTGCCCGCTATAAAAAGTAATGACTATTTTAGCTCGTTGTTAAAAAAATTATATGAGACCCTCTACTCAACTATTAAAAACGATTTACAGAAGGCAGGGCAGCAATTCGTAAGCAATATCCAGGACCATACAAAATTATTGTCTGATGAGTTGTATAACAAGCTTGATTTGGAAAGCAAAATCCAGCTACCGGAGGATTTGTCTAATTTGTTTTCTACTCTTGATTTTGAAACAATTTCAAAGAGACAACCGATTTCATTAAAACAACGGGGCGATGGCATCAAGGTACGCCATCTGCCGGTAATACTAAAATTTTTAGCAGAGAAAGAAAGAATACATCATTCCAAAGGTGCAGTGCGAAGTGATTCAATATGGGGCTATGAAGAACCAGAGAATAACTTAGAATTGTTTCAGGCCTTTGAGCTCGCTAAAGATTTTGAGAAGTATTCAAATGATATCCAAATATTTCTTACCACGCATTCATCTGCTTTTTATACAATGGGGAAGCATCAACCTGAAATAATTAAATATAATACATTTAAAGATGTTGATAATTCTGCAACTATACTGTCAAAAATTGATAAGGATGGCATTAAGGAAATAGACGCAAATATGGGATTGATGCCCGTTGTAGCACCCTACATAGAAGAAAAATTGAATGAAAATTCAGAATTAATTAAAATCATCTCGGACTTAAAAGATGAAACAAAACCGGTGCTATTTGTGGAAGGTAAGACCGATAAAATTATTTTAGAAAATGCATGGGAAAAATTAAAAGGCAGGGCACCTATTCCTTTTAAAATACAACAAGCATTTGATAGATTCTTCATTGGCAATACATTTCTCCGTGAAGAAATATTTAGAAACAATAGAGATAATATATTTATTGGACTACTTGATTTTGATGAAGCATTTGAAAATTGGGAACGATTATTGAAAGCGCGTGGAAAAAGTAATTTGAAAAAATGGGAGCAAATAGAAAAGGATCATTCCAAAGGACTTTGTATCAAACATAAAAACCATAATGCGTATGTGTATCTATTGCCTGTTCCTTCGCATAGAAGGGAGTATGCGAATGAGAAATATGGTAAACTGTCAATGCTATCAATCGAGTTGCTTTTTACTGATGACAAGCTTACTGACTGTGTTGAGGAAAAAGAAGTGCTCGGTGGCAGCAAGGTTCTAAAAATCAAAGAAGAAAAGAAGACTATGTTTGCTGATAGAACGAAAAATTTCAGCAAAGAAGATTTCAGCAATTTCAAAGCTATTTTTGATGTAATTGAAGATACTATAACTAATGGGATAAAGGTTTGAGCAAAAATATTACAGAATCTGAAATTGAAATCTTCTCTATTGATGAACTAAAGAGGCAAGGCTTTTCTTATGCCCCCGGTCTTTCCATTGCCCCGGACGAAGAACCAGTACAGGGCGTCTTGATCGCCGAGCCAAAGCCAACCTACGGTGTTCTGGGAAAACGCGCCAGCTATGAAGATGTTGTTTTAAAAAGCACACTCGAACAAGCCATAAATCACCTCAACCCGCGCTTACCCGAATCAGCACGGCAGACAGCTTTGAAAACCGTATTGTCGGTTTATTCGCCGCAATTAATCGATGCGAACGAAACATTTCATAAGCTGCTGGCCGAAGGCGTGCCGGTTACGGTTACAAAAGACGGTCAGGAACGCGGAGAAAAAGTCTGGTTGATTGATTTTCTAAATCCCGAAAATAATGTTTTCTATGCCATCAATCAGGTTACCGTAGTGGAAAAGAATCAGAATAAGCGGCCGGATGTTATTTTATATGTAAACGGCCTGCCGCTGGTGGTTGTCGAACTTAAAAATCCGGCAGACGAGCACGCGACCATCCGCAAAGCTTTTGACCAGATTCAAACTTACAAAGCAACTATTCCTTCTCTATTTTTTTATAATGCTTTCTGCGTTATTTCCGATGGGCTGGAAGCAAAGGCCGGAACAATATCCTCAGCTTTCAGCAGGTATCAGCCATGGAAAATTCCTCCCACAGTGCAAACAACGGAGCATGTTGGTAAGGATTTATCAGGCCGGTCAAGCCAACTCAAGGTGCTCATTGGCGGTATGCTCAATAAAGTTACGTTGCTTGATTTAATCCGCAATTTCATTGTTTTTGAAAAAGATAAAAAAATCGACCCGCAAACCGGATTAACTCAAATTGAAACCGTGAAGAAAATCGCGTCTTATCATCAATATTATGCGGTGAATAAAGCCGCGGAAAGCACCCATGAAGCCGCAACTGAAAAAGGCTCCCGCAAGGCGGGTGTTGTCTGGCACACGCAGGGCGCGGGAAAAAGCCTTTCCATGGTTTTTTACACGGGCAAACTTATCCGCATACTGGATAATCCGACAATTGTCGTCATTACCGACCGCAACGATCTTGACCAACAATTATTCGATACGTTTGCGGCTTCACAGAGCTTGCTGGGCCAGCCGCCGGTGCAGGCGGAATCACGCGAGCATTTGAAATCCCTGCTCAAAGTGGCCTCCGGCGGTATCGTGTTTACTACTATACAAAAATTTTTCCCGGACATTCCGGCAAACGCAGAGGCCTCTCATCTTGTTTATGATATGTTGTCTGAGCGGCGCAATATTATTGTTATCGCTGATGAAGCGCACCGCACGCAATATGGTTTTGATGCCCGGCTGATTGATGTAAAAGATGAAAAAGGCAAGCCCAACGGCAAACGTATTGCCTATGGTTTTGCCAAATATTTACGCGACGCTTTACCCAACGCGACATTTATCGGTTTTACCGGCACGCCGGTGGAAAGTACGGATATCAATACGCCGGCGGTGTTCGGCAATTATATTGATATATATGATGTTGCCCAGGCGGTGGAAGACGGAGCAACGGTAAAAATATATTACGAAAGCCGTTTGGCGAAAGTTAATCTGACTCAAGACGGACGCAGACTGATTGAAGAATTCGACAAAGAAATGAATGAAGACGGCGCGCCGGAATCGCAAAAGGCTAAAGTAAGATGGTCGAAGCTGGAAGCTATTGTCGGGCATCCGAAAAGGCTGAAAAATCTGGCGCGTGATATTATTGACCATTACGAAAAACGGGCGGAAGTTTTTGAAGGCAAGGCGATGATTGTTACCATGAGCCGCCGCATTGCCGTTGCTTTGTATGACGAAATCATTGCGCTCCGGCCCCAATGGCATAGTGAAGATTTAAGAAACGGCGAGCTGAAAGTGGTAATGACCTCGTCGTCGTCAGATAAAGTGGGATTCGATCCGGAAGACCCGGAAAGCCTGGTGATTCCGGTATATCATAGAACAAATAAGGAAAGCCGCCGCGTGCTGGCCGAAAGGATGAGAGATCCGCGGGATTCTTTGAAGTTGGTTATTGTGCGGGATATGTGGTTGACCGGCTTTGATGTGCCCTGCCTGCATACATTATATATCGATAAGTTGATGAAGAAACATACTCTGATGCAGGCTATTGCGCGTGTAAACAGAGTATTCATGGATAAACCGGGCGGGCTTGTTGTTGATTATATCGGCATCGGTAACGCGCTAAAAGAGGCGCTTGCTTTCTATGCCAGCTCCGGCGGCAAAGGCGACCCGGCGGAAACACAGGAAAAAGCTCTGGCCATGCTTCTCGAAAAAATTGAAGTCGTACGCCAGTTGTTTTATGGGTTTGATTATAAACCATTTTTCACGGTCAGTACGGGAGAGCGCCTTTCCATAATCCTGCAAAGTGAAGAATTTATTCTCGCCCAGGATCACGGCAAGGAACGCTTTATCAAGGAATCCACTGCGGTTTCCCAGCTTTTTGCACTGGCTGTTCCCCACAAAGATGCGCTGGCTTTATCGGATGAAATAGCTTTCTTCCAGGCCGTCCGCGCCCGCTTAATTAAATTCGAGGGCAATGGAGACAATGGCGATAAAAAGAATTACGAATCGGCTATCCGCCAGATAGTCAATCAAGCCGTTGAATCAACCGAAGTTGTGGATATTTTCGATGCCGCCGGAATCAAAAAACCGGAAATATCTTTACTTTCTGAAGAATTTCTTCAGGACGTAAAATCAATGAAACACAAGAATCTTGGTATCGAACTTTTGAAGAAGATTCTTAATGATGAAATCAAAGTGCGGCTGAAATTCAATATTACCGAGGGTAAAAATCTTTTAGAAATGCTGGAGACAGCAATTAAAAAATACCAAAACAATTTATTAACTACTGCGGAAATCATCGAGGAGTTGTTGTCTATAGCCCGGCAAATTCGGGAGGTGGACGGCTTGGCCAAGAAGCTGAAATTAACTAAAGATGAATTTGCTTTTTACACGGCATTGGAAATAAACGACAGCGCCGTGAAAATTTTGGGTGACGAAACGTTAAAAAATATTGCCCGCGAAATTGCGGATAAGGTTAGAAAAAATGCAACAATAGATTGGACGATGAAAGAAAGCGCCCGCGCCAAGCTCATGGTAATCGTGCGACGCACATTAAATAAATACGGCTATCCGCCCGACAAACAACAAAAAGCCATCGACACGGTTTTGAAGCAAGCGGAAGTCCTGGCGGATTACTGGACGGAACGATAAAGTTTATCGAAGCATTAAATGATTATAAAAAGATGAGGAGCCAAGCAGGCACAATAAAAAGTTTTTAAACAGAAGTTCGGGGTGATGAAAATGCGATCAAACAAAGGTCAGCTTGTCAGTCAGCATCTTGAAGGTATCTCTCGTGCTGCCTTGGAGAAATATCAAAATATTATCAAGCAATATGTTCGAAAGCGGCAGGGTGTATATGCCTTATATCGTGAAGATAAACTCAAATATGTTGGTTTAGCAAGCAATCTTCGATCGCGACTTGGCAGGCACTTGAAAGATCGTCATAAGAATTCATGGAATCGTTTTAGTGTTTATTTAACTATTGGGCATACCCATTTGAAAGAGATGGAGTCCCTTCTTATCCGTGTTGCAAAGCCATCCGAAAACGCACAAAAAGGAAAATTCAAAAAATCAGAAGATCTCCAAAAAAAATTTGTGAGAGATGTTCGTTTGTTACACAAAAATCAATTGATGTTTCTGTTGGGTAAGAAAAAAATTGCACAAGCAGAAGAAAACACAGCAATAGGAAAACAACCTGTCTTAGCTAAGTACTTTAGTGGATCAAATAAATTACGCGCTTATTATAAAGGGAAAATTATAAAAGCTCTTATTAGGCCTAACGGATTGATTAGATTTGATGGAGAGGACTATCGCACACCTTCTCTTGCAGCAGCAAAAGCCTGTAAACGGGCTACATGTAATGGATGGAAATTTTGGCATTATGAGCGAGCCCCTGGTGATTGGGTACAATTAGCTGAACTAAGAAAATAGGAAAAATCATTTTTAATCCATTAATAAAGAAGAGATGCGGAAGGCGGAGCCCCGCTGTGCGGGGCGAAATCCGGCGAATGCCGGAGAGAACAGATTGCCACGGCGGCTTATGCCGGCTGAAGGTAATATCGCATGAGATTGCTTCACTGCGTTCGCAATGACGAGAAGGGAGAGAGTGCTTCATCTGCCTGTTGCAGATTCGCAATGACGTAATTGTCCATCGTGTTGCTACCCGATAATCCGTGCGAATATCGCGGCTTTTTATAGGAAGTTCTTAATCCAAATTTATTTCAGAAAGCCAGTTTTTAGCAGCACGAATCTCCGTGCCATCAGGATATGTTTTTTCGCGCTGGAGTTCTTTGACAATCTGGACTTTTTTTATAACTTTTATATATTTTTCGAAAAAAGAAAAATTAGCGCTTTTTTCAGAATCACTCCATTTTGCTTCAATCATGCAAACGGGTTTTTCCTTCTTGGTAATGAAAAAGTCAATTTCGCGCCCATCTTTGTTTTTCAAATAATAAAGATTCCATTTTTCACCAAGGCAATCTTCTCGAAAATGCATTTCCTTAAGTAAGGAACAGGCAACCAGGTTTTCAAGTTTCTTACCCGGCTCATCGGGCACCTGGCCATTGTCATAAAAATAATATTTAGGTGCTTTCAAAAGAGAGCGTGATATGTTTTTGTGAAACGGTGAAACTTTGAAAACTATATATAGCGCTTCCAGCACAGCCAGCCAACGCTTTACGGTTTTGTCCGAACACTGAAGATCCTCGGCTAAAGATTTATAGGATATTGGTGTTCCAATTTTCTTTTTTAAAAGATGAATCAGGGTTTCGATAGAAGTAATTTGCCTCAGATTTTCCAAATCAACCATGTCCTCTTTTAATATTATATCCTGGTGACTCTTTTTCCAACGATTATAGTAAGTCGTGTCGCCTTTAAGATATGGTTCCGGAAATCCGCCTATCTGTAAAAGCCGGTCTAGTTTTTCCTCGAGATCCCGCGAACCTAAAATGGTTTTAATTTCCTTCAGATCAAGCGGGTGAAGCCGGAATTCAAAAAATCTGCCGGCAAGTGAATCGCCTACTTTTTTATAGGCTTCCAATTTGGCGCTGCCGGTAACAATAATGGCAGGCGGTATTTTTTCGGTATCGTAAATGCCTTTAAGCCAGGATTTCCAATTTTTCATTTTGTGAAGTTCATCAAAGATAACAAGTGGTTTAGCGCGATCCCACGACTTTTCCAAAAGCTCCAACCGGTGCTCGGCGTTGTCGTAATTGAAATAATCATAAGCTTCCGCGAGCATTTTTGCCAGCGTTGTCTTGCCTGCCTGCCGCGGACCTGTGAGCAAAACAATTTTTTTCTTTAAATCGGTCTGAATATATTTTTCGAGATATCTTTTCATGGAGACTATTTTCCCATGAATTCCGAAAAAGTCAAGACTTTTTCGGAGTGACATCCGATATAGCCGGGGACATTTTGGGTCACGTCTTTACCCTTGACAATTGAAAGACTGAAGACCTAAGCCTGAAGGCGGAAGACTGAAGGCTGAAGGTGGAGCCCCGCTGTGCGGGGCGAAATCCGGCGAATACCAGAGAGAAGAGATTGCCACGGCGGCTTATGCCGGCTGAAGGTAATATCGCATGAGATTGCTTCACTGCGTTCGCAATGACGAGAAGGGAGAGAGTGCTTCATCTGCCTGTTGCAGATTCGCAGTGACATAGTGATGGTGTGGTCAGGTAGCGCATTTTTACCGCCACTTTATGGTTGAAGCTCTGTAATTTTATTGTTCATTTAGCTTTTTCCCTGCTCATCACATCAAAAGTATCAAAAACGGTTGCCGGCGGCGTGTATAGTTTTTCGTGAACTTTTTTCTTAAGTTTTAATGCCTCGCCGGTACACATGGTGACACAAAGACCGCAACCGATGCAACGTTCAGCGTGAAACTCAATTTTTTCATCCTTCATTTGAAACGCTCCCACTGTGCATCGATCCACACAAGCGCCGCAAAGATTGCAGAGGCTTTCATCAAAAACGCATACATAATTACTTTTCACGGTCAGAGCCGGAGAGGGAAAAAGCTTAAGCGATATGAGCATGCCGCAACAGCACGAGCAGCAGCAGCACATGGCTTCAACTTTCTGCGAATTCAGAATATGGATAACGAGGCCTTCCGCCTCGCTTTGTTTAAGAATGGCCAGGGCTTCATCGGTGCTGATAAATCGGGCCATTTTATTTTCCACATAATAGTCGGCAAAGGTATCGAACTGCAAACATGTTTCCGCGGGATGCACACAGGTCTTTCCATACAAACGCACGGCCTTGCGGCAAAAACACTCCGCAACGGCAATGCGTGATTTACTCCTGATGATGGCCGCCGCGTCATCGTAAGGGGCGATGGGGCTGTCGGCTACGATTTCGGCGTTGATGGGAATGGAACGCAGGTGGGGCGTTTTTTGTCCATGAAACGTGGCGCCCAAGCCATTAAGATAATACTGGGAAATATCTTTCAGCAGCGGCATGTCCAAGTTGTTTAACTGAAACTCATAGATACCGACAATGAAAGGAAGCGGAAAATAACGGAGCTCTTCATCCTGTTTGATCCTGAAGATAAGCCCTCTGCGGGCCATTCCTTCGAGTTTTATCGCCATTTCGGAAGCATCAGCCTCCAGCCGCGATGCCACCTCGTGAACCGTTTCCGGCTGCATATCCATTTTCAGAAATATGTCCGCGTCTTCTTCGCTAAAAAGCTTGCGTAGTATTTTAATCTCGACGCCGTTTGCCGTGGCCGGGTAACCGGTTGCCATCTCCTCGAGCCTATCACGTAATCTTTCATGGATATCTTTCATTTTATAAGCGGCCTTTCGTGGCTGTATTTAGCCGAAGCATCTTTATCAAAACCGGGGGATAATTACAACTTGTGTGATTTTCTCTTGTAAAATATATGGACGGTTTTATTATTTAATCCATTATAAAACCCATAACCTTTTGCTCATAGCGAAGACATAGATCGGATTGCCGCGGGGAGTTTTAAACAATATTTTTTATTAATAACTTTTGACAAAAGGCCGGGGTTAAAATAATATAGACGCGTATCATTATTCTATCTTTCCTAAACCACCACACAGGGAGGCAAACAAATGAAAATACTTAAGATTGTTTTAGTTTCATTGGCGGTATTAATTTGCGCTATTTTGTTGATATCCACGATTAATTACAATTATTATTCACCCAAAAAGCTCAACGTCATACCGGAAAGCGAAGCGCTTGCGTTTTATAAAGAAACCTACGATGAAGCGCGGGATCTGTTTCGGTCAAATTCAGTCCTGCTTGCCCGGAAGCTCAAGGGCGTTGAAAAAGCGATGTTCAAAGTGCCTTCCAAAGAAGACAATGACTTGAGCGTTGATCTTCTCTATGTCCCCGCGCAAAAAGCGAAAAAAAGGCTTGTCATTATCTCTTCCGGAACTCACGGCATTGAAGGTTATGTGGGCAGCGCGATACAGGCAATGCTCATGAAAGAGTTTATGAAAGCCGAGATACTGGATGATACCGGCTTCCTCTTTATTCATGGATTGAATCCCTACGGTTTCAAGTATATCCGCCGCACCACGGAAAACAATGTTGACCTGAACCGCAACTGCTCCGCCACGCCCGACCTCTATCAGACAAAGAATACAGGCTATCCGGCGGTTACCGACCTTATCAATCCGGAAGGAAAAGTAAAAACCCGCAGTGCCGGAAATATCTTTTTCCATCTGCGCTCCATAAAAAAGATTATCAGCGCGTCAATGCCTGTACTTAGACAGGCGGTTCTGCAGGGACAGTACGAATACCCGAAAGGGCTCTATTATGGCGGGTCAAAGCCGGAACCGCAGATCGTCAGCGTCAGTTCTTTCATTGTAAAATATTCTGCCGGCTATCCCCTTGTCATGAACATCGACCTGCATACCGGTTATGGCAAAAACGGCACCGCGCACCTGTTCCCTAATCCCGCTCGCAATTCGGAGATTTCGGCGATGATGGAAAAAGTTTTCGTTGGCTACAAAATCGACTGGGGCGATACCGCGGGCTTCTATACGGTAACCGGCGATTTTACCGGATATCTCGCTAAAATTATCAGGGCAAAATATCTGCCGATGGTATTCGAGTATGGAACGCTTGACAGCCAGACTACCTTCGGCTCCATAAATTCTCTGCATCGGACGCTTCTGGAAAATCAGGGCTTCAACTACGGCTATGCCTCGGAAGCGGACAGAGA
>DHGA01000044.1:1851-2914 GCA_002402545.1 Syntrophaceae bacterium UBA4810 | reverse complement strand
CCTGTTGCCCAAATACCTTTTGCAAGGATTATAAAGTTGGGTTATAAAAATAGCAACACAATCTTGGAGAGCAACCGCTATGATGGGTTACCAGCCTGACTTTCAGCCGAAACTTTTTTATCATTCGACAAACCTTGATGAACGGATACCTGCCAACCACATATTGAGAAAGATAAGCAGCCGGATTGATTTTGACTTTATCTACCGAGAAGTCAAAGACCTCTATGGTGGGAAGGGCAATGTTTCCGTTCCGCCTCCGACGATTCTCAAGATGATGTTGCTTTTGATTATGTACAATGTGCGGTCCGAGCGGGAGTTGATGAATACCCTGCCGATGAGGTTGGACTGGATGTGGTTTTTAGAATATGACCTCGACAGTGAGATTCCAAACCATAGCGTACTGAGCAAGGATCGAAACCGTTATACAAAATATCACGGTGCTTCTGTCCTATGGGAAAGAGCGTAGTACGGCGAAGGGACGCGCATTACCTTTCGCTAAAAGGCTTTCTTCCCTTTTCTTTTTTTGTTTTTAAACTTTCAAAACATGATTAACGGTGTCAACGAAGAATCTCGTTTCATGATTGGCGGGTATGAACATTCCTCTCAACAAAGGTGGTAGAAAGCGCTTTGGGCAACAGGCCGTTGAGATACAAGATTTCCCGCAAGCAAATCGGATCAGTAATTTCAGTGATAAATTAAATAAATCACCACAAACAAAATAAAAATAATATGTGTGGCGTAAATAGCAAATGTATGGCGGCGGTAGAATTCCAGCCCTTTCTGAATGCGTTTCAGTCCGCCCAGCATTTTTCTGAATCTTTCTAAATTGCGGTACTGGTAATTATCCGAGGAAAAATCCTTCTGAAAAGCGAACATCGGGGAGGCCGCGTAAACATTATCTCTGAGCGGCCGAAAAAGCGTGTCATTGGCAATTCCCTGCCACGGCACATAAGCCAGCGCCCGCGCGTAATCTCTGTTTAAGGCGTAGGCGTGGGTTAAACTCTGATAGCGGACTTTCTGCACGTGGGGATGGGCGGTTCTGCGGCTCGCGCAAATTAAAGCC
>DHGA01000044.1:0-1812 GCA_002402545.1 Syntrophaceae bacterium UBA4810 | reverse complement strand
CCTCCAAACCTTTTTGCAGACACATCATGTGCGATTCGTAGATTTGCTGCATGACGTCGTATGAATAACGTTCAACAACCAAAAATTCGACTTGGTCTGTCAGGCCGACTTTGGCAAATTCTTCCCGCGCGGATCGGCGGCGGTCTTCTCGTTCTCTCAGAGAAATGCAGTAGAACCGGTCAAAATAATCCCAGGGCGATGAGGCTTTGTCTGTCATATTATACTCAAATAAGCTGTTTTCTTGCGCCAGATATATTACGCGCCCTGCCCTCTGTCAAGAATCAGATGCGCGCAGAAAAGCGGTTGCGCAAACACGAAGGCTTGTGTATTTATCATGCATGATCAGAAGAAAAATCGCGGATTATCTTATTCAAAAAAAATCCATCAGTAAGATGATGGAAAATCCCGTGGATTTGAGCCAGTTGCGCCAACGCCCGACAAAGCGGACGATCTGGGGCTGGATTCTCATGGCTTTCAGCTATGTTATCGGCTGGCCGGCGGTGGCCGCCTTTGGGGTTCTTGCCGTCTGGTATAAAGAGCCGCTCATTGCGGTTATCGGCGGGCCTACGATTTATGTTATTTCCTGCCTCGTTTTTATTTTCGGCGCGTGGCTGGCGCGCGCGCCGCAGCATCTTGGCACACTCACCAAATTCGCCATCCAATCTTTTGTAAGAAAATATTCTTCTAAAAAGTTTTAATAATTATTTTTTCAGGCGGGGATCAAGCGCATCACGGATGCCCTCACCTAAAAGATTATAACCAACAACGGTAATCAATATCGCCAGTCCCGGATAAAGCGAAAGCCACCAGGCAATATCGATATTGTCCTTGCCGGCGGTTAAAATATTCCCCCAGCTGGGCGTGGGCGGCTGCACGCCGATGCCCAAAAAGCTCAGCGCCGACTCGGTCAGTATCGCTCCAGCAATACCCAGAGTCGCGGCAACCAAAATGGAAGCAAAGGCGTTGGGCAGAATATGCAGAAAAATAATTCGTGCGTCGCTCGCGCCGATTACTCTGGCCGCCTGCACAAAATCCCGCTCTTTGAGCGAAATAAAATCCGCGCGCACCAGGCGCGTCACGCCCATCCAGCCGGTCACACCAATCACAATCATGATATTCCAGATGGAAGGCTCCAGAAAGGCAATAACCGCCAGAATCAAAAAAAACGTGGGGAAACACAGCATAATATCAACAAAACGCATGATTGAGGCATCCACCCAGCCGCCGTAGAAACCGGCAACCGCGCCCAGGATCGTGCCGATGATAATGGCAATACCGGTGGCGACAAAACCGACTTTCAGAGAAATCTGCGCGCCCCAGATCATCCGGGAAAGAACATCTCGCCCCAATTGATCTGTGCCGAATAAATGCTGCCATGAAGGAGGAACCAGAACATTTTGCAAATCAATTTGGCCGGGGTCATAAGGAGCCAGCCACGGCGCCAGAATGGAAACAATAAAAAGCAGCAACACAATGCCCGCGCCCGCGACCATCAGTTTGTTTTTGTAAAATGTCTGCCAAAAATTCATCTTTTTACACTTCCCAAAGATTATCCCGTCATCACGATATTCTGATGCGCGGATCCGCCACCGCGTAGGAGACATCCGCAATTAAATTTCCCAAAAGAGTGAGAATGGCACCGATAAGCAGAATCCCCATCACTGTCGGATAATCTCGCGCCATCACCGCCATATAAAAAAGCTGTCCCATTCCGGGAATGGCAAAAATCGTTTCAAAAATAACGCTGCCACCGATGAGTCCCGGCACGGAAAGCCCCAGAATAGTAATCACCGGCAAAAGCGCGTTGCGCAA
>DHGA01000063.1 GCA_002402545.1 Syntrophaceae bacterium UBA4810 | reverse complement strand
TAATATACGCCGCGGAAAACAATTTCACCCGAGCTGAAGAATATTTCAAGAAAATGCTCAAAATTGAACCTGATAATGTTACGGGAATCTATTATTACGCCAAGCTTTTGGCGGATATGGAAAAGTATCCGGAAGCAGAGGCGATGTATAAAAAAGTGATGGCGCTGCGATTTCATTTTGAACCGGTGATATTTGATTTAGGCGCTCTTTATGAAAAGCAGGGGAAAACTGATAAGGCAATCGCGCTTTACCGTGATTATTATGATGCTAACCCCGCCCGTTACACAATAAAAATTAAAATAGCAGAAGTACTGATCCGGGGAAAAAGGAATGACGAAGCTATCGCCGAATACCGTGATTTATTGAAACTTGACCCCGATAATCGCGAAGCCAGGTTTAAGCTTGGCATTTTATATTATGACATGCGCAAGCTTAATGCGGCGGCGGAACAATTTTTATCTATATTGGAAAAAAATATTAAAGACGACAGGGTTCGCTATTTGCTGGCAAGCACTTATGAAGAAAATGGAGAAAGTTCTTTGGCCATCGCGGAATATAATAAAATATCTTCCGAATCCGAATTGTTCGCGGCAGCCCAGATCCACAGCGCCATGATCCTGAAAAAAGAAGGCAGAATAAGTGAAGCCGTTCAATTAATGGAAGAAGCGATAAAAACAAAGAAAGAACAGGTAAACCTGTATTTATATTTGTCAACTCTTTATGAAGAAACGAAAGATACCAAAGCGGCAGAAAAAATTCTTCTGGAAGGGATAAAAATATTCCCCAAAAATGTTGAATTACTTTACGCTCTGGGGGTTGTTTACGAAAAAACGGATCGTTTTTCCGAAAGTATCATGGAAATGCAAAATATATTAAAGATAGATCCGGAGCACGCGGACGCGCTTAACTTTATCGGTTACAGTTATGCGGAAAGGAATATTAATCTGGAAGAAGCGGAGAAACTAATTATCAAAGCTTTGCAGTTAAAGCCTGATAGCGGTTACATTATCGACAGTTTAGGATGGGTGCATTTTAAGCAAAACAAACTTGATAGTGCTTTGACTCATTTAAAAAAGGCGATGGAACTGCTTCCTGACGATTACAATATTGTTGAGCATTTAGGAGATGTTTATCACAAAATGAGTAATATTAAAAAAGCGCGGGAAATGTATAAACGCGCTATACAACTCGCGCCGGATAACGATACCTTAAAGAAGAAGCTATCAGATTTAGCGAATGAGAAAAAATAAGAAAAGATAAGAAAAGATAATTTATGAAAGCCGCTCACCAAATTAAATAATTAGATGTTGTCTTATATATACGCGTAAAATATCTTTAGCTTCATATTTTAATAATTCAAAATAATATCAAGAGTTTTAATAGTTGATTATGATAAATAATATAAGAAAAATGAATATTCTGATTCAATTGCTGCTTGTTTTGCTGGCGATTAATTATGGGTGTGTTAAAAGCGATTTGCGTACGGAAGATTATCAGTCGAAAAAAATTTATTTGACGGCAGGTAGCAAGATCAAAGAAACAGAAATAATCAGTGCCAGGGCAGAAATTGATCTGGTTAATCTTCGAGGGCATCATAAAATGAAGGCGGTTATTATTCTAAAAAGGCCTTCCTACCTTAGGTTGGAGATATTATCCCCTCTGGGGATTCCTGAATATTATTTGGTAGTCACACCTGAAAATATGCATGCCTTTATTCCTTCAAAAAAGATATATTATAAGGGAAAACAGACAGCTGACAATTTAACCCAGTATATTATTTTACCGCTTAGCATAGAAGATATAGTGCTTATTATGATCGGATCTTTTCCGGCGATAAATGAAGAGCAAGCTTACTATAAAAGCTATAAAGAAGCTGATAATCTAATTGTAGAAGCAGAATCGCCCAAAAGCGGGTCGCAGATAATTAAGTTGAAAAATGATCTTAAATTATCAAAATTTGTTCAAAAGGATAATCTAGGGCAGGAAGAATATAATGTTCAATACGGGGAATACAGCGAAGAAAACAGCCTGCCCCTCAGTATTGTCATTAACCTGGCTGACGGAATTACTTATATGCGTGTAAAATATCACGATGCGAAAATTGAGGAAAATAATGACCTCTCGATTTTTGATCTGCAGATACCGAAAGATACAGAGCCGATTAATCAAAAGTAGAAGTATATAAGCAAATATAAAAAAAGGGGCTATAAAAAGCCCCTTTTTCATAATTATCTAAAATTGTTGCCTATTTAATTTCCTGCAATTTCGCGCGAGCGATACGCGCCTGATTAGTATTGGGATAATCTTTAATTACCTGCTGTAAAAGTAATTTGGAACTTGTTTTATCCCCAAGATTAAGGAATGACAGCCCCTGTTTAAGTAAAGCATAGGCAACTCTGCTGCCACCAGGATAATTTTTTACTACTTTTTCGTACTCCAGAATTGCCTGTTCATATTTATTTTCAAAAAAGTAACACTCACCGATCCAGAATTGCGCGTTATCTGAATATTCGCTTTTCGGATAAGCGGTTAGGAAATTCTGAAATTCTGTTCTCGCCTTACTGTAGTTACCTTCTTTAAAAGTATTATAGGCGCTGGAGTACGCGCGGTCTTTCTCTGAGGCTTTAGATTTATTTGTATCGGGTGCGTCGGTTTCTGATTTGCCTTTTTCAAGGCTATCACTCGGAATATTCTTTGGGCCTATCTCCAGAAAATTTTCAATAAAATTTATTTTCAGGAGAAGATTGTCCAGTTGCTGTTCTTGTTTTTTCGCGTTGGCAGCCAATGCTTCTAACTGACCGCGCAACTGGTTTAAGTTATCTCTCAGATCAGTAAGATCTGCCGCCGTGTTTGCCTGGCCTTTTCTCATGACGTCCGTGGCGTCCACGCTTTTTTTCATGGCGGCAATATCGGCCTCCATAGCAGTCAGCTTTTCGTCCACTTTTTTGTTTAAATCAGACTGAACCTCTTTCAGGTCAGAAGTGGTAGCGCAGCCAAAAACAGCCAGCAAGAAAATTGTTACGAGAAGATAAGCTAAGTTTTTCAATTTCTATAACCTCAAATTAAGATGCGCCTATTGAACAATCAGAAAATGAGCGCGTCTGTTTTTTGCCCATGCCTCTTCATTAGATCTGGAATCCAGAGGGCGCTCTTCGCCATAACTAATGGTCTTCATTCTTGCCCCATCCACGCCCAAGTTAATCAAATATTTTTTTGATTCCTGGGCTCGTCTTTCTCCGAGGGCCATATTATATTCAGATGTTCCTCTTTCGTCGCAATGTCCTTCAACAATTATGTTGAAATTTCTATTTTTAAGGAGAATATCCGCGTTGGCTTTCATGATAACGCGCGCTTCCGTACCGATATTGGATTTATCATAATCAAAGTTGATGTCTTTTAAAGCCTCCTGGGCAGCGGCAGCCGAAAGTGTCGCCGCATCCTGAGCAGCAGATGGTTGTTCCTGCGCAGTACCTTCAGCAACTATTGCTTTCTTTTCAGCGCAGCCCGAAAATAAAACTAGACTGAAAAGTGCTACAAACAAAATACCCATCATTGTTATCTTATTTTTCATCATTTATCTCTCTCCTTTCATGCTGTTTCTTCAAATTTCGTTTCATTAATTTTGTTAAAAGTTAAACACAACTCACATCTTGCCGTCAATAAAAAAAGCATTGTTCAATTGAGGAATGTTAAAAAGACAAGCCGCATCAATAATTTACAGCTTTTCGAAGTCATCCATTTGCATTATCAAGATATATACAATAAAAAATAAAAAAAAGCAACCTTGGTAACAAAAGTCTATTTTTTGAAACGAGAAGACCAAACAGGCATGACCGCGCGATTCACGTTTTCATTTAAATATCTGATATTTAAACCATTGGCGTTCATGATGCAAATTCTGCTTCGGGAAGCAGTTTTTGAAGTATATACTATTTGTCTGCCGGAAGGAGACCAGGAAGGCGATTCATTATCAGCGTTATCAAAAGTTAACTGGATGAGATTATTGCCTTCCGTATCAATGGAAAAAATCTGGTATCTGCCGTAGACTCTTCCTTCGTAGGCGATGCGGTTACCGCGGGGCGACCAGGATGGCGATGTATTGTAATTTCCCTCATAAGTTATTCTTCTGACGTTATTTCCGTCAGCATCCATCACGTAAATTTGCGGCGAACCGGATCGGTTGGAAACAAAAGCTATTTGCATGCCGTTCGGAGACCAAGCAGGGGAAACATCAATGGAATAGCTTTGCGTCAGGCGATTAAGCCGCAAGGTTTCTACATTTAAAGAATATATATCCTCAATGCCTTCTTTGCTCAGGGTTAAAAGCAGATATTTCCCGTCCGGAGAAAAGGACCCGCATAGATTTAGACCTTCATAATCGGACACCCTTTTTTCCGCTCCTGTTTGCAGATTTTTGATGAAGACTTTCGGAGCGCCTTCTTTAAAAGACGTAAAGGCTACATATTTATTGTCCGGCGACCAGCGCGGTGACATGATTAGTGATTGGTGATTGGTAATTTTGGTCTGATTCGACCCGTCATAATCGATAGTGTAAATATCAGAAGAATCATTATTTTTGGAAATAAACGCTATCTTTGTGTTGAATTCTCCTTCGTCTCCGGTGAGAGCCAGTAAAATATCCGACGCAATTGTTTTAGCTAAATCTTTTTGATCATCAGAAGCAGAGGAATATTTTTTACTCATGATGAGTTCGCTTCGCGTGACGTCAAAAAGTCTGCTGTCGACAATTATTTGTTTGCCTTTTTGCAATATATTGCCCCGTACTAAATAATCGGCGCCGATGAGCGACCAGTCCGGGAAATATACTTTTTCTATAATATCGGGATTTCCTGGTTCCATTTTTTCCAGGAAACTTTTTTTGTTTAAAATATTGAAAATTCCGGTCATGGAAAGATATTTCTTTATTTCATCAGCAAGGGCAACGCCGATATTGGTCGTTTGCGCCGAGCCCGAAGAGATATTGTTCAAATCGCAGATAGCGATAGGAAATTGCTGGAATGACGGGGAATCTATGTCTATGTAAATTTTTGCCGACGCTTGATTTGGCAAAATAAGACAGCTAAATATTGTTAACGTAAGTAACGCGATTTTAGAAAGTTGCTTCATGTAAATACTGCCTTTCTTGGTTTAACGTAGCTCCCTGGAGTGAAAACGGATTCCCATATCAATATGACTTCCGGATATATACGCGGGAAACGGAGGGAAGGGCACCGATTTTTTAACGGCGTTGAGCGCGGAATCGTCAAAATATTTGTTTCCCGAGCTTTTTTCAAATCCGATATGTTCCAGATTTCCTCCGCGTGATATTTTTACCTCTATTATTGTTTCCACGTTGTCTTTGGGCATTAACGCGGCGGGAAGCGTCCAGTTTCTTTTAACTCTGGACTGAATCAGCGCGATGTACTCATTTCTGTGAGCTGTCGCCTGATCGGACGCCCCCATTGCACCGGCGGAGGCGGAAACACCGGAGCCTGCAATGCTTTTTCCCTCGCCCTGACTGATTTCTTTTTGTTTGATTGAGTCAATCGCTTTTTCTATTTTTAATTTATTTGTGTCTTCTTTTTTAATGGGCGCGGAATCTAAACCGGCAACTTCTCTCTTTATAATGGATGAAGTTGATGTTTGGGTATCCTGTATATAATCGCTGAGCGAGGAAGACTCTCTACCCAGCGCGACGTCAGAACCGACCAGCTGGACGGAATAAACTGGCCCGAAAGTGATGCGCCGCGGAGAGGAAGGGATAGAAACGAACACCAGGCTAATGACAACAAAATGAAGAATCAGGGAAAGATAAATCATTTTATGGAATTTGTTGTCGGGGTTGATTTGAACGTTTTGTGGCGTTCTGAATTTCATTTCATTCCTTCGGGCGGTTCTGTGATCAACCCGAGTTTATCGACGCCGGCCTTGCGTACTTCCGACATGACTTGAACGACGAATCCGTAAGGAACACTTCTATCGGCGCGCAAAAAAACTTCGCGGTCGATCCTGTTGGAAAATATTGCTTCCAGCTTGAAATTAAGTTCTCCCAGCTGCATTTTATTTTTATTTAAAAATATTTCTCTTGCCTCGGTTATGGTTAAAACAAGTTTTTCCTCGGTCACATCGACGCTTTTTGACTTTACCCTGGGCAGGTTAACATCAATTCCCATGGAAAGCATTGGCGCGGTAACCATAAAAATAATCAGAAGCACCAGCATAACGTCGACAAACGGAGTGACGTTAATTTCCGACATGGCTTTTTGTGCTGTGTTTCTTCTGCGTAATGAGCGCATAATATTTACTTCCGGATAAAATACCGTTCAACGATGTTTAAAAACTCGGCGGCGAAATTATCCATTTCCTGAACCATTATTTTGGATTTATTTAAAAAGTAATTATAAAAAATGACGGCGGGTATGGCCGCGGCAAGCCCCGCGGCGGTAGCGACCAGCGCTTCGGAAATACCGGGAGCGACAACAGCAAGGGTTGCCGAACCGCGCGCGCCTATTCCCTGAAAAGTATCCATGATTCCCCAGACCGTGCCGAAAAGTCCTATAAAGGGGCTTGCCGAACCAGTAGTTGCTAGAAAACCAATCGCGCTTTCGAGTTTGGTCATCTCGCTGTTACTGGCGTTGTTTAAGGACCGCTCGATATTGTCAAGTGAGGAAAGATTAATACCATCGGCTGAACGGTCAGAACCTTTTGTTTTGGTGTTAACTTTGGATAGCTCTTCGTAACCCACGCGGAATACCTCGGCCGTTGTGGATATTTTATATTTTTTGGCAGCCGTGTTTACATCAGATAAGTTGCTGCTTTTTAGATAATCAGCGCGAAAATCGTCGTTCTCTTTTTTGATTTTGCGGTAATACTTAAATTTGAAAAAAATAATCGCCCAGGAAACGACGGAAAAAACCAACAGGACCAGAAGAACGAATTTGACCATTAGCCCCGCGTCAAGAACCATTCCCAAAACGCTGCCGTGAAAATTGCCTCCTAAATCTAATGAGCCGATTTCTTTCACTATTTACTCTCCCTGAATAGATTTTTTTCGGATAGCGTAACCTAAAGGAAAAAAGAGGTGTTGTCAACACCTCTTTTTTGTTGGTTGTGTAAAAAATAAATTTTAAGAAAAGATAGTGGTGATTTTCTTGATATCGTACGTGCTAGTTATAACAATCACAGCATTTCCGGTGTGAAGGCCACGATATCGTCGATGCATTTTGTATCAGTAAGCAGCATCGCCAGTCGATCAATTCCCAAAGCGATACCGGCCGCGGCGGGTATTTTTTCCAGTGATGAAAGAAATTTTTCCGGCATCGGATAATTTTTCCAGTTTTTCCGCGCGCGTGCCTGCAAAGCATCCAAGAATCGTTTTCTTTGTTCTTGTGCTTCGACAAGCTCCGAAAAGCCGTTAGCAAGTTCCAATGATCCTATATATAGTTCAAAGCGTTCGGCGATATCCGGAGTGCCGTTTTTTAACTTCGCCAGCGTGGAGTACGCAGACGGATAATCATAAATAAATGTCGGCCGAACAGTTCCGAGATGTGGTTCGACGCAGTCCGCCATAATTTCTTCAAACTTGTCATCAGCGATGGCCTGATCGTAGCTGATTTTCGCGTATCTGGAAAAGGCTTCCGCGACGCTTATTTTTTCCCAGGGAGGGGCGAGATTGATATTTCTATTTTGCCAGATAATATTTTCTTCACAGCCCATTTTATTGAATACTTCAATAAGCATATTTTCGCACTGCTCCATTAGCCGCAGATAATTGAATCCGGAAACATACCATTCCAGCATAGTAAATTCGGGTAAGTGCAGGTTGCCTCTTTCCGCGTCGCGGAAACACTTGCAGATTTGAAAAATACGCGGATACCCCGCGGCGAGAAGCCGTTTCATGCATAATTCCGGAGAAGTCTGCAAAAACCATTCTTCCGAGGAAATGGCTTCTATATGTTCTTCCGGCGCGGGCGCGGGAA
>DHGA01000029.1 GCA_002402545.1 Syntrophaceae bacterium UBA4810 | reverse complement strand
AGAGCATGCCGCCTTCGCTTTTCATAATGCGCGCGACGGCATCGTCAATCAGGGTGAAGAAATATTCAATCCCTGCTTTTTTGAATTTATCTTTCCAGTTTTTTTCAAATTCGATATCAAATATCTCGCGGAAGCCCGCATCATAAATCTTGGAGATAGTGTCTTTAGTGGAAAACCATAAATCAATTTTTTCGTCAAGTGCGTAGGTAAAGCAGGCGCGCGCAAAACTTAAGATAGATTGTTTCAGGTTATGGTTAATCTGAACAATGCCTTCCGAAGGAAAATCAAAGACAGAAATTTTCTGGGGAGCGCCGCCGCCGCGCGGGGTGAAAACAACTTCCATCTTTCCCGCTTTGGGAATTTGCAGTTCAAAATTGTTATAAACATCGCCGTAGGCGTGACGGCCGATGACTATCGGTTTTTTCCAGGAAGAAACGGCGGGTTTGATATTATTTACCAGGATAGGTTTTCTGAAAACTGTGCCGTCGAGAAGCGCGCGAATCGTGCCGTTAGGGCTTCTCCACGCTTTTTTTAAACTGTATTCCTTAACGCGGTCTTCATTGGGTGTGATTGTGGCGCACTTGATGCCCACGCCGTACTTCTGAATGGCGCGCGCTGCGTCAAAAGTTACCTGGTCATCAGTGTCGTCGCGGTGTTTAACGTGCAGATCATAGTAATCTATATCCATGTCCAGATAGGGGGAAAGAAGTTTTTCCTTAACCATCTGCCACATGATACGGGTCATTTCATCGCCGTCCATTTCGACAATTGTAGTTTTGACTTTAATTTTATTGCTCATAAAAATTATGCTCCGGTAAATTTAATTTGTATCGCGAAGATTAAGAGCGCCGCCGGCCAGAATTATTTTTCTTTGTCTGGCAGACAAAACGCAAGATGTATTAAAAGAAATGCCTTTGGTTTTGTTTTGTATCAGAATGTCGCCACCGGAAGAGATGATATCGCGGATTGAGGCTATAATCAGTTCGTCATCCTGCTCAAGCTGGTCATAGTCTTTTTCGTTGATAAAAGTAAGCGGCAGAATGCCAAAGTTCACCAGATTGGCGGTGTGTATTCTTTCGAATGATTTAGCGATAACCGCGCGCACGCCCAGATACATGGGGCAGATAGCGGCATGCTCGCGTGATGAACCCTGACCATAGGATAAACCGGCCACGATAATATTTTGTTTGCCCGATTCTTTAATGCGGCGAGCGCGTGACGCGAAAGAGTCATCCACGTTTTCAAACACATATTCGGCGTACTTGGGAATGTTGGAGCGGTATTTCATCCGCGCGCCCGCGGGAATGATGTGATCAGTAGTTATTTTATCGCCGACTTTTATCGCTATTTTGGCAACAATGATTTCCGGAAGTTCGGTGTTTTTTGGCGGCGCGCCGATATTGGGGCCACGGTAAATTTTTTCAGAAGAAGTATTTCTTTTTGGCCATTCAATAAGCGAATCGTCAATAAGAAATGTTTTGGGCAGCTTAACTTGCGGATAAGGTTTTTTCAGTTCGCGCGGATCAGTGAATTTACCGGTGAGCACCGCCGCTGCCGCTGTTTCGGGACTTACAAGATAAATATCCGCGTCCTTTGTTCCGGAGCGCCCTAAGAAATTACGGTTTGATGTGCGCAGGGATACGGCACCCGATTGGGGGCTTTGACTATTGCCGATGCAGAAACCGCAGGCGTTTTCCATCAGCCTGGCGCCGGAAGAAATGAGCGAAGCCAAATAGCCATCTTTTGCCAGGTTTTCCAAAACCTGCCGGGAGCCGGGCGCCAAAATAAAACTCACCTGCGGATGGGCGATTTTGCCTTTTAGAATTTTGGCCACGGTAACCAGGTCTTTATATGAAGAATTAGTGCAGCTTCCCAGGCATACCTGGTTTACCAGAAGTTTTTTCATGCTTTTTACCGTGGCGATATTATCCGGACTGTGGGGTTTTGACGTCAACGGCTCTATTTTGGATAAGTCAATTTCCACGATCTTGCTGTAATTCGCGTCCTTGTCCGCCTCCAGTTTGACAAAATCTTTTTTTCTTTTTTGTGCTGCCAGAAATTTCAGTGTTTGCTCATCGCTGGGAAAAACGGATGTCGTCACGCCGCATTCGGCGCCCATATTCGCGATAGTCGCTCGTTCGGGAACACTCAGCGTTTTCAGGCCGCTTCCGCCGTATTCAAATATGGTACCCACATTTCCTTTGGTGGTAAAAATTTGCAGAATTTTAAGAATGACATCCTTGGCGGATACCCATGGTTTGAGTTTGCCCGCCAGATTTATTTTAATCACTTTTGGGCAGGTCAGGTAAAATGGCTTGCCGGCCATAGCCAGCGCGACATCAAGACCACCCGCGCCGATGGCAATCATGCCCAGAGCGCCTCCGGTGGGAGTGTGGCTGTCCGAACCGATAAGCGTTTTTCCCGGCACTCCGAATCTTTCCAGGTGGACCTGATGACATATTCCGTTTCCCGCGCGCGAAAGAACAATGCCGAATTTTTTCGCTACCGACTGCAAATAAAGATGGTCATCGGCGTTTTCAAATCCCACCTGAATTGTATTGTGGTCGATATAACTTACCGATACTTCGGTTTTTACTTTCGGCAGATTCATGGCTTCAAACTGAAGATAAGCCATGGTTCCCGTGGCGTCCTGCGTAAGGGTCTGATCTATACGGATGCCAATTTCTTCTTTGTAAACGAGATTTCCGGAAAGCAGATGGCGCTCCAGAATTTTTTCAACGAGGTTTTTCCCCATCAGTTAATCCTTAGGCAAAAGAATTATGGCAATACGGCGGTTTTTCGCGCGTCCTTCCGGTGTTGAATTATCCGCGATAGGCTGATATTCTCCGTACGCTGTCGCGGAGAGAATGCGCGGATCAATTCCTTTTTCCTGTAAATATCTGGTGACGTTGATGGCGCGCGCGTGAGAAAGTTCCCAGTTTGTGGGATATCTGAGCGCTAATCTGCCGACTATAGGCACATTATCCGTATGGCCTTCAATAAGTATGGTTTTATCTTTTACTGTTTGTAATATATCAACCACTCTTTGTAATACTTTTAGCCCATCTTCTTTTATACGGGCTTCACCGGAATCGAAAAGGATTTTATCCACCACATCCATGGTAAGTTTTCCTTTGAGTTCTTTAATTGTAATTTGCCCTTCGTCGATTTCCGCTTTCATTTCCTTAAGCAGTTGTTGGTAAGTGCCGCTCGTTTCTTCGGCTTTTTGCTCTAACTTGGTTGTGCTTTCTTTGAGCGCCAGATTTTGTTGTGTCAGCGCTTGATTTATTTCTCTTTCCAGAGCCAGTTCCTGGGCCAGTTTGTCGGCCTCTTCAGACTTTTTAATATATTTATTTTGCGTAACCAGGCATCCATTGAGAAAAAAGGCTATGATCATAATTGAGGCAAAAGCAAAATATCTCTTTTTCATTTCTAACCCTCCTTTTTGTTTAAGCTTATTCTCCGTCCGGAGTTGAGTATAAGCAAAATTAAATAACTCGTAANNAAAAGGTATTATCAACTGGCAAAAAGTATCAAACAGGCAATAAAAAGCTTAAATATTCAGATATTTTCGCGCGATACTTTAATTATCAGGCATCGTCTCCGGCAAGCCCTTTTCTGCGCATGGCGTGTTAAAAAATCTCTGAAAATAAAAAGTGATCCAGGCTGTCTATGCGGATAATTTTACATGTGT
>DHGA01000022.1 GCA_002402545.1 Syntrophaceae bacterium UBA4810 | reverse complement strand
CTGCCCGGCCAGATATAAACCGGCGATGAGTTTTGTTTCCAAAGTAAGGTGTAACTGATTAGGTTGCACAAAGTCATATTCAATGGCATAAGCCGGGCGCATAATTTCCGCTTTCTCCAAACCCCTGACGCTGCGGACAATCTGATACTGCAACTCCAGCGGCAGGCAGTTTCCCAGGCCTTTGGCGTAAACTTCCTGCGTGTCGAGCCCTTCATGCTCCAATACAACCGGATGACTTTCGCGCTCGCCGAAGCGCATGACTTTGTCTTCTAGCGAAGGGCAATAGCGCGCGCTCACGCCTTGAATCACGCCGGAATAAAGGGGAGAGTGATGAATATTTTCCTGAATCAAACGATGCGTTTGAACAGATGTGCCCGCAAAATAAGAAGGCAATCTTTCTATGCGTAGTTGCTTTGTGGTGAAAGAAAAAGGATGAGGATCTGGGTCGCTGTCTTGGCGCTCCAAAACGGAAAAGTCAATGGACGAGGCCTTGAGCCGGGGCGGCGTGCCGGTTTTCATTCTGCCCATTTCAAAACCGAGCTCTTTTAAATGATTGGCCAGGCCAACCGAAGCCAGCTCGCCCGCGCGTCCGGACGGTGTCTGTGCGGTGCCTATGTGCACCAGACCGTTCAAAAAAGTGCCGGTAGTAATGATAACTTTTTGCGCGCTATAGAAATAACCGCTCTGGTCAAGCACGCCTATGGCCTTACCATTCTCGATGACCAGTTTTTCGACCATCGCCTGGCGGATAAAAAGATTTTTCTGATTTTCCACAACAGATTTCATGGCCAGGCGGTAAAGCTGCTTATCGCATTGCATGCGGGAGGACTGCACCGCCGGACCCTTGGAGGCGTTAAGCAAACGGAAATGAGTTGCGGTTTTATCCGTGATTTTTCCCATTTCACCGCCCAACGAGTCAATTTCCTTAACCAGCTGCCCCTTGGCGAGACCCCCGATTGCCGGATTGCACGACATCAAGGCAATGGAATCCAGATTGATATTAAATAAAAGTGTTTTTATGCCCATGCGCGCGCCGGCGAGCGCCGCCTCGCATCCCGCGTGACCGCCGCCGACCACGATTATGTCGAAATTATCTGACAATTTAATTTTCTCCCAAATCAGCCGCTTGCACTTGAAGCAAATCAATAGTAGAAGTTATTTGCTTTTAATGTCTTTGCGAGCGAATAGAATGAGCGAAGCAATCTCTTATCATCCTTGAGATTGCCGCGTCTCGATAAATCGAGACTCGCAATGACAATTGGAGCAATGTATATTTTCTACGGCAAGAGTCTAAAAAAAACAATAGAAAAGAAAAAATATGCCCAAGCCCGATTTTTGGAAAAATAATAAAAGATATTACGACCTCAAAAGTTACTGGCGAAACCTGTTCGGCTGTAACGTGCACAAACTGCAGATTGACGCGGGTTTTACTTGCCCCAACCGCGACGGCCATATAGCCACTGGCGGCTGTATATATTGTGACGGGCGTGGCTCAAAACTGCGCCAAAAAGGTGAACTGCCTTCTGTTTCCCGGCAGATTCAAGGCGGCAAAAAATTCTACAAGCCGCATGCCTCGAAATATGTCGCTTATTTTCAGACCTTCACCAACACCTACGCGCCGGTGGAAAAACTACGCTCTCTTTATGATGAGGCGCTGGCGCAGGATGACGTTGTTGGTCTTTCTATTGGCACCCGGCCGGATTGCGTAGGCCCCGATGTAATTAATTTACTAAGCGATTACGCCAAAAATTATCATGTTTGGTTGGAGTTGGGCCTGCAATCAATGCATGACGAGACTCTAAAATTAATTAACCGGGGGCATAATTTTCAGCAGTTTCTCGACGCGGTTGAGGCGCTTGCGGGTAAAAATATTCATCTTTGCGCGCATATTATTGTCGGTTTGCCGGGCGAAACGGACGAAGAAATATTGCAGACGGCAAAGACAATTGCGGTGCTACCCATCAACGGCATTAAAATTCATTCCCTCTTGGCCTTGGAAGGCACGGACCTGGGCGAAATGTACAAAAATGGATCAATAAAAAGCATGTCTAAAGACAAATATGTTTCATTGGTGGCAAATATTCTGGAAATTTTGCCCGCGGATATGGTAATACAGCGCCTTACCGCCGACGGTTACCGCGATATATTTCTAGCGCCGGACTGGGCGATGAATAAATTAGACGTATTGAATTCAATTAATAAAGAACTGGAGCGGCGGGATAGTTACCAGGGGAAGCAGTATAAATAAAAGAAAAAGCCACCACTTCGGCGTGAGAAAGTGCATCATAATGTCTTTGCGAGGGAGAGTAGCGACCGAAGCAATATTTTATATTAGGATTGCTGCGCCCGCCAATGCGGGCTCGCAATGACGAAGGAGAAAATATTGCTTCGGTCGCGGATAAAAATTGCTACATACCGGGCGGTTTTGGCGGAAAATTTTAAGATATGTTTATCGGCACAAAAAAGAATCAGGAAAAAATTGAGGAAATACGCACGGCGCCGGAGTTGCTGCGGATAGAGGCACAATACGCAAGAGGAGAGGGAGCGCTCAAACTCTTCCTGCTTTTGATTGTCGCGATTTTGTTTGTTTATCACGAGGACTTAATCGGCATGTTTAAAGAGAAGACGAAGGAGCAGCAAATTGTTCTGGCGGGGATGCTTTTTATTTTTATGGCGGCCCTGGTTTTTACGCTTTATATGATGAAACGCAGGAAGGGCAAAGCGCTTGTGGTGACGGAGAAGGGCATGTTTGTAGAGCCGTCCCTTGCCCAGCTATGGCAGGACATTGACGAATACAGATGGCATGTTTCTCCCGATTTGAATAATTTTTTATTTTCCGGGCAGAAGCACGGTGCCACCCTGTTTTTAGTGAATAATAAAGGCTTGTGGCCAAAAATTTATGATTTGGCTCCACACGGGATTTTCTTTACGCCGCAGCAGATTCAGCAGGTTGATGATTTATTAAAACGCCAGGGGATTAAAATAGGGGAAGGATAAATACTTTAGCATTATATGATTGCCATAATTAATTATAACGCCGGAAACATCACCAGTGTCGCGCGGGCGCTGGAAAATATCGGCCAGAAGTATGTCATCACGGATGACGAAAAGAAGCTCGCGGCGGCCACGCACGTTATTTTTCCCGGTGTCGGCGCGGCGGGAGAGGCCATGGCGTATCTGCGCGAGAAAAAACTTGATAGCGCGCTTAAGAATCTTTTTGCTTCCGGCAAACCGGTTATGGGAATCTGCCTGGGTACACAGATAATTTTAGAATACAGCGAGGAGAATGACTCGGCATGCATTGGTTTGATTGCCGGCTCGACCAGAAGATTTCCTGAAAAACTGAGCTTCGGCGCGCAAGCTTTGAAAATTCCGCACATGGGATGGAACAGCGTTAATTTCAGGCGCGAACATCCTGTTTTTGCAAAAATTGCCAAGGAGGCGGAATTTTATTTTGTGCATTCCTATTATCCCGCGCCTGCCGATGAAGCGGTTATTTTAGGAACAACGGATTACGGCATAAAATTTTGTTCCGTTTTGGCCAAATACAATCTGATAGCCATGCAGTTTCATCCGGAAAAAAGCGGACGTCCGGGACTGCAGATTCTGAAAAATTTCTGTGCGTGGAGGGGAAAATGATATCGAGAAGAATTATCCCCTGCCTTGATGTGCGCGCGGGAAAACTCACCAAAGGCATCAAGTTTAAGGGCAACGTGGACATCGGCGATCCGGTGGAAGCGGCGCGCCAGTATTACGAACAGGGCGCGGACGAAATTGTTTTTTACGATATTACGGCGTCGTCCGACAAACGCGATATCATGATTGATGTGGTGCGGCGCGTAGCGGAAACGATTTTCATTCCTTTTTCCGTGGGCGGAGGTGTGCGCAATCTGGAAGATATGCGCAAGGTCATTGGGGCCGGAGCGGAAAAGGTAAGCGTAAATTCCGCGGCGGTGGAAAATCCGCAAATCATCACGCAGGGAGCGAAAGCTTTCGGCAGCCAGTGCATTGTGCTGGGCATGGATGTGAAAAAAGTGGAGAAAAGCGAAAAAACTCCTTCCGGTTATGAAATTGTCGTGGAAGGAGGCCGCGTTTATACCGGCATTGACGCGCTGTGGTGGGCCAAAGAAGCGGAAAATCTAGGCGCGGGGGAAATCTGTCTTAATTCTATTGATGCTGACGGCACGCAGGACGGCTATGAAATTAAATTAACCAAGCTCATTTCAGAAAACGTGAAAATTCCGGTGATTGCCTCCGGCGGCGCGGGCAAGCCCGAGCATCTGGCAGAAGTCCTGACCGCGGGCAAGGCCGACGCGGCGCTTATCGCCTCGATGGTGCATTATAAAACGTATACCATCGCGGGAATTAAGCAGTTTTTGACCGAGCGGAAAATCAAAGTCAGAAATATCTGGTAATTTCGCGGTAAATGTCCTTGACGAAAGACGGCTAGTTTTCTAGATTATCCGGCGCGAAACATTTTCCTATACAAAAGGGGCATTAAGTATTAATATTTACAAGGATTAGTTAGGAGGCGATTTAAGTGGATACAAAAAGACATGAATTAAATATCCAGCTGGCGCAAATGCTTAAAGGCGGCGTCATCATGGATGTAACCAATGTGGAACAGGCAAAAATTGCCGAGGAAGCGGGCGCGGTGGCGGTAATGGCGCTCGAGCGCGTGCCTGCTGATATTCGCAAGGATGGCGGAGTGGCGCGGATGTCCGATCCGGCGATGATTGCCGACATCAAAAAAGCCGTGTCTATTCCGGTGATGGCCAAGGCGCGCATCGGCCATTTTGTCGAGGCGCNNAAAGCGAAGTCCTGACGCCGGCGGATGAAGAATGCCATATTGATAAAACAAAGTTCAAAATTCCTTTTGTGTGCGGCGCGCGCAACCTTGGCGAGGCGCTCAGGCGCATTGCTGAGGGCGCGGCGATGATCCGCACCAAGGGCGAGGCGGGAACGGGAAATGTCGTGGAAGCTGTGCGTCACATGAGAACAATGAATCGCGAAATCCGTCAGCTTGTGGAAATGCCCACAGAAGAAGTAACTGGCTTTGCTAAAACAAACGGCCTGCCTTATGAACTGGCGCTCAAAGTTAAAGAGCTCGGGCGTTTGCCGGTGGTTAATTTTGCCGCAGGCGGCATCGCCACTCCCGCGGACGCGGCGCTGATGATGCAATTGGGCTGCGACGGAATTTTTGTCGGCTCCGGCATTTTCAAATCCGCCGATCCGGCGCTGCGCGCCAAAGCAATTGTCAAGGCGACCGCTTATTTCAACGATCCGAAAAAAGTGTTGGAGGCTTCCATGGGTCTGGGAGAAGCTATGCCCGGTCTGGAAATAGCGCAGATTCCTCCTGATCAGCTTCTGGCGGGGCGCGGCTGGTAAAAACTCAAAAATATGTCATTACGTCTGGTAAAAGATACCTCCGCGGCAATTGGTGTTTTGGATTTGCAGGGTGGAGTTTGCGAACATCTTGATCATCTGGAAAGACTGGGCATCACGGGCCGCAGAGTGAAACAAGAAGATGATTTTAATAATTTGGCCGGCCTGATTATTCCCGGCGGCGAAAGCACTTGCCTGGCACGACTTCTGAACACATTTGGCCTTACCGAAGTCATTCGGCAAAATTATCAGCGCGGCATGAAAATCTGGGGGACATGTGCCGGCGCGATTTTATTGGCCGAAAAAGTTATTAATGATGAACCATGCCTGGGGCTGATTGATATCGAAATTGAGCGCAACAGCTTCGGTTCGCAGTTGGACAGCTTTACCGCGGAAGCGATAATGCCGGAAGTCGCGGCGGAGTCTGTTCCCTTAACTTTTATCCGTGCGCCCAAAATTCTGCGCGCGGGGAAAAATGTCAAAATATTGCTGAAAATGGATGATTATATCGCCGCGGCGGAAAACGAGAATATTTTAGTGACTGTGTTTCATCCAGAACTGACCGGGTGCCTCGCGCTGCATCGTTACTTCGCGCAGAAATGCGGCATAAAGTTCACCGGAAGTGTTTCCGGCAGCGTTGATTCGCGCTGGCAAAGCCATAGCTGGACACGTCTGGCGCGGATTGTTTAATTTTTATTTAAGCAAAAAGGAGGGGACGATATGGAAAAGAAAGACGCGTATGTAGCGAAACTGAAAACAAAGATTGATAAATGGAGCGCGGATATCGATAAGCTCGAAGCCAAAGCCAAGAAGGTTAAAGAAGAATATGACGCGCAGATTAAAACATTGCGCGAAAAATATGACGTGGCCAAAGCCAAGGCGGCGGAAATCCAGGACGCAAGCGGATCATCCTGGCAGGATCTTAAAGAAGGGGTGGAGAGCGCCTGGGCTATTTTCAAAAAATCACTGGACAAGGCCAAAGCCCGTTTTAAAAAATAAATTTAATATCTTCTAAAAGGTCATTTTATTTTCGCCCCGGCAAAATGCTCGGCTTGCGGATAATTCTATGCGTAATCTTGAAAGTGTCGAAAATAATTTTTTTGCGGTCGGGCGTTATTGGGGTAGATTAAAGTCATCTTTCCTGCAGGAAGGTTCTATCTGCGCGATGCACACTGGTGTAGCAATTTCCGATTTTAACTGGGCATGGAACGAAAAACCGCTTGATGACAGCGATATAAAATCCGTTGAAGCTATAAAAGAATTTTACCGGCAGCAGAACCTGCGTTTCTGGTGGTGGGTTTATCCGCGCAATGATTCTTCTCAAACCAAAGAAATTCTCGGAAATGCGGGAATGCGCTTAATCACCCAGATTCCCTGCATGGCGGCTGATTTTAGTATTAAAACGCTAAATGACAAAGCGCCTGATGAGGCAACAGTTTCTGAGGTTAAAGATACAAACGATTTACTTGTCTGGGCAGATGTTTCTTTGCGGGGATTTCAGATGCCCGAGCGCGCCAGGGAGCAATACAATAAATTTGTTTTGTCGTTTCAAAGAGGGAATAAAGAAGCGCAAAAATTATTTTTGGCTTATATCGACAAAAAACCTGTGGCCACATCTTTGCTTTTTATGGATAAAGATACGGCGGGAATTTATTATGTTGCCACGTTGCCCGAATATCGCAACAGGGGGTTGGGATTTTATGTAACGCTGGCCGCGATGCGTGCCGCCAGGGATGCCGGATATAATGATGTAATCCTGCAGGCGACACCGGCGGGAGAGAAAGTTTACCGGCGTATTGGTTTTCAGGAAATCTGCCGCGCGCAAATTTATAAAATTAAATAAATATTTGTTTCATTTTTGATTTCAGCTTGATTTTCATGTCTACTACAGCAAAAACCAAGAGGATGTTTATCAAGTATTCTAGGAAAAGATTTTTTCGCCATTTTGAGGTAAATATTTTTCATAAAGTAGGAAATAAGCGAAAATGCCAGAAGTATTCCTGATATCCATTTTTACCTCTAAATCGTCTGCAATTACTTTTTGTATTTATACTATATCAGGCAAAGATCTGCAAACTTGCCATATTGTTATTTCCGGGTTAAGCTTTTACGCACAGCAATTGATAATTTACTTAAGCGAATATATAGTGTATAGATATGCGCATGAAGAAAATAATTATCCTTAGCATTGCGCTGATTGTTTTGGCCTCTCTTTGCGTGGCCTTGGCGGATGAGACAAAACAGCTAAAGCCAATGATGGTGAGAATCGGCGATACCTTTACCATCACTTTACGCGCCAATATGTCCACTGGTTACCAGTGGCAATTGACAACTTTAGATGAAACGATGCTCCAGCTGGTTAATTCAGAATACATACCCTACAAAACCAAGCGCCTGGGCGCGGATGGAAAGCAGTTGTGGACTTTTAAAGCTCTTAAAGCGGGAGAGACCAGCATTGCTTTTAAATATGTCCGGCCCCACGAAAAAGACAAACCGCCGGAAAGACAACAGACAATACCCATTTTGATTAATTAATAATTAAGAACACATCTTGAGCAAGAAGCTGTTGATTTTTGGAAGGGACAGATTGCTCTTCTAAGATGAAAAACATTTTATTGTTCGTCAATGGCCAAATTTGCGAGCTTATCAGCCTGCGCGTTATGGCAACGGGCTACGTGCGCAACTTTGACTGATTCAAAAGCCGAAAGCAGCGAGCGGATTTCGAGCATCAAATCTTTTAAGTTTTCATTTTTTACTTTGTAAGCGCCGTTTATCTGGCGAGCCAAGAGTTCCGAATCCAGGTGCACTTCCAGATTTTTATATCCGTTTTGCAGCGCGCCCTTTAAGCCCAGAATCAATGCCTTGTATTCAGCGATGTTATTAGTGCAATGCCCCAGATATTGCTTGCCTTCCCAAAGAATGATTTCATTCGCGTCGGTAATCACGGCCCCGGCGCCGCCGATTCCCGGATTGCCACGGCAAGCGCCGTCACTGTAAAGATTGTATGTTTTCTTTTCCATCTTTATGAAGCCGCGCTATCTTTGTTCTGGTAATAAATTATTCTATTGCAGTTGGGGCAGATCATAAGCTCCGATGACTTCTGTAATTCGTTATAGAGTTGCGGTGGGATATTCATGTGGCATCCGTTGCATACAGCCTTCCAGACCGAAACAACACCGATGCCGCCATTCCTGTTTCTAATTCTTTCATATTTTTCCAGAAGCCCGCCGTTCATTTTATTTTTTATTTCGTTTCTTTTTTGTTCCCATTGAGAAAAATCCGTGTCTAATGAATTTATATCCGCCTCCAGTATTTTTCTTTCATCTTCATGCTTTTGCTTATGCTGAGATAAGATTTCGCCGTCTTTATTTGCCAATACAGAAATATTGTCAATTTCGTCCAGCAGAGAAATTATTTGTGTTTCTATGTCGCCGCAGGAAGCTTCGGCAACTTCGATTTCCTTAAGGATTGCCTGATATTCTTTGTTATTTTTAACTTCCAGAAGCCTTCCCTTGGCTTTTGCAATATTCTCATTAATCTTCTTAACCTCTTTTTCCTTGTCGGCATGGGCGTTTTTCAGTTCATCGTGCTTTTTCTTGTTTTGCTCCATGCTTTCTTTACAAGCAGCGAAATCTTTATCCAGTTTATCTATTTTTTCCGGCAGCGTTTTTTTGCGTGTCGAAAACGCCATTAATTTTGAATCACACTCCTGAAGCTCGATTAATAATAATAAATCCTCGTTCAATTTATTTTCCCTTTCTTTTGCGGAATAAAAAAAATGCACCTTTTTGGGGTGCATTAAAAAATTGGCTTATTTGCCTTGCTGTCCGTGCCGTGAATTGATGCGCTTGTTTGTTGCTTCACGGCGTTAGAAGCAATGTATGGTGATCTTTTTTCTCCATTATTCATTAGAAATACTTTTGCGGTCATTGTGCGCTCTTTCCGGATATGCATGGTGGGCCCACCTGGGATCGAACCAGGGACCTACCGGTTATGAGCCGGTGGCTCTACCAATTGAGCTATGGGCCCTTTTGCATACCAGCCGTTTCTCAAGGCTTGCCTTGATATACATAAATATTTATATTGTCAATACTATTTTCCGCGCCGCTTACGCGCCTTATTCTTGGCTTTTTTTGGCGCGAGTGTTTCTTTGGTCTCAGTGTCTTCAGCTAAGCCTTCTATGATATTGGTAAGAGCCGATGAATTTTCCGACAAAGAGCTCAATCTGTCGCTGATGCCAAAACGCATCCTCAGGACTTTCTCCTCGCGCGGCGTCAGCGTGGATAATATTTTTTTTGTCTGGTCCGCCAGATCCATGCTGATTGTCGCTTCCGAAGGGGACATGATTTTTTTGTCCTCGATAAAATCTCCTAAATGGCTGTCTTCCTCTTCACCAATAGGGGTTTCCAGGGAAATCGGTTCCTTGGCTATTTTCAGAACTTTTCTTACTTTTTCCAAGGGATATTCCATTTTATTGGCGATTTCTTCAGGAGTCGGTTCGCGTCCGAGTTCCTGGACAAGATAACGGGAAGTCCGAATCAGCTTATTAATGGTTTCAATCATATGCACGGGAATTCTGATTGTCCGCGCCTGATCGGCGATCGCGCGGGTGATTGCCTGCCTGATCCACCATGTAGCGTAAGTGGAAAATTTATAACCGCGCTGATACTCGAACTTATCCACCGCTTTCATTAGGCCAATATTTCCTTCCTGAATTAAATCCAGAAATTGCAGCCCGCGGTTTGTGTATTTTTTGGCAATGCTTACAACCAGGCGCAAATTAGCTTCGACAAGTTTTCTTTGAGCGATCTCCGCTTTGCGCTCGCCGTCTTCAATTGATCTGACGACGGTTTTTAATGTTGCCGCGGGTATGCTTGATTCCTTGACAACATGTTTTATTCTTTTATGCGCTTCGTCTATCGCCACTTTGCTTCTTTTGAGTAAATCAACGGAAACCCGATTTTCCCTTGCCACTTTTTTCTCATTAGCCTGGGACTTTTTCATTTTTGCCCAGGCTTTTTCCAGTTGGGCCTGGTTTAATTTGGTTTCCTTTTTGTACTGGGAAATGACTTTTTCCGCTCTCTCAATTTCTTCATTGTAATAGCGCAAGCGGGCGATAAAACGGTTAATCTGTTTCTTGCTGAATCTGATTTTACGGCAGAGAGTAATAATAAACCTGGTATTTTTTTCCAGTTCGGCGCTTAAGGTTTCGCGCTGTTTGACGCGTATGGCTTTAGACTTCAGTTTATTGCGCAGCACGTTATTTCTGTCGTTGAACAATTTGATTCTGGAAAGAAGTTTTAAAACTCTTTCTCTGTGTTCATCCTCTTCGACAAAACCTTCTTCATCCTCAATGTTATCGACAACATTTTTAATTCTGATTTCGCCGCTTTCCAGTTTTGCCGCAAGGCCCAATACCTCGTTTATGGAAACAGGCAGCCGGAATATTGCTGACATTGCTTCCCGCGCCCCTTCTTCTATTTTTTTGGCAATTTCCACCTCGCCTTCGCGGCTGAGCAGTGACACCAGGCCCATTTCCCGCAAATACATTTTTACCGGATCGCCTGTCTTGCCGGCCATGGGCAACATGGCCAAGGTTTCGGGCAATTTAGCGGGGGCGGTCTCCTCGGCGGGTTTTTTTACCATCAGCTTTTCGCCCTGCTCGGTATCGATGATATCAATGTTTTTCTCGCCAAAAAGCATAATGATATCATCTATTTGGTCTGAAGAAGTTAAATCAGCCGGTAGCATGTCATTGACATCGTCGTAGGTTAAAAATCCTTTTTCTTCACCCAGAAGGAGCAATTTTTTAAATTCATCAGATTGCAGTTCTTTGGCCATTTGGTGTCTCCCCGAAATTATTTTGATATTTTCCTAATTTAATTCTTTTTCTTCCATTAGCAAGTTTTCTTTTTCGCGAATAAGTTCATTTACCAAGTCATTATTGCCGCTTTCCTGAGCTTTGCCCAGCTTTAATTTTATCTGTCGATGCTGATCTTTGTACCACTTTTTCTTAATCTGTCTGATATTATCGGAGAATATCTTTTCCAGCTTTGTATCGTCAGCTGGCAGGGCTTTGATCATCATCTGGAACATTCTTTCGCGCAGAGGCGCGTCCTCATCCTCCGATAAAATTTCGCCGATATCCACAAAGCCCAGCCGCTTGTAAGCGTCAATAATTTTTTCACCTAAAGATTTAAGCTGGGGCTGTAAAAAATAATGCAATATATCGTCTACTTCCACCTGATTGATTTTTTTGGGATATTCCAGCAAAAGCTGAATTAAATACAGTTCCACCGCATCGTTGCTGATATTGATCTGCGGTTTTGTCCCGGCTTTTTTTTGTTGCTGCCGCGGCTGTTCTTTTATAAGCAATTCCTCATTTATGCCAGTTTTTTCAGCAATGCGCTTTATAAACAGGGCCTTTTCTTTTTTGTCGCTTATTTTTTCAATAAATTCCATGGCGGTTTTAACCATTTCCCTTTTATCTTCAAATGTTTTTCCCCCGCCGATGACATTTTCTATATA
>DHGA01000041.1 GCA_002402545.1 Syntrophaceae bacterium UBA4810 | reverse complement strand
AAGAATTGCACGAAGAATTTGTTATGGCTCCGTCAAACCAAAGCAGGCTTTATGATAACCATCCAAAAGCTGAAAAATTTCATTGACATAAATATTTCAGCGCGTATAGTGGCAACGTAAATTTTTAATTACAAAAAGTATTTTATATATCGTCATGCGTTGAGGATTTTCGATGAGTCGGACCTTCAATATCTATTGTGACGAATCATTTACCTACCATATCGACAGACTGTCTCAGAGAAAATCGTCGAAGAGGAAACTATGCGATGGTTCTAAAAATGCAATCGTCGCCCAATTAGGACGGCGAAGATATGCTTCTACACATGGCAGATTAGGTATTTTTAGTGAGATTTTTACTTTGAATTGTCAAGCTGTATTTTGTGATGATATAGAGAGTTATAGGTCAATACAAAATGAAAATCTCTAATTTTAAAATTGCAAACAGACAGCAGTTACTTAATAAAAACATGTACTACCTGAAGGTGAAAACATGATTGATGGCGATTCCCGGTGGTGGTTGCTTCAAGTTCAATTTCAAGAAAGACATCCAGGGCAGAGCGAGCTCTTGACTCAGCCCCTGCCGCGTGACCTTCTTCTCCGTAAATGCTTTGACATAATACCGAAAAGTATTCGTGTCAGCAAAGGTTCCAAATTATGGGGGCTCGCCGAGCTCCACCATATTAACAATAATATCATTTCAGCAGATCTAACAGTACGACCGCCTAATGCGCAAATAGCAGAAGAACCGGAACCAGGTGTTCTTGAAGAAACACGAGAACCACGTTATTTTGCTCCCATTATTGTACATGTGTCATCTCAAATCATCGCAGTAAATCGCGCGCCGGACATATCAAGATTTGCACGCTCCGCTCAAGCTTTTGCCTCTGTTTTTTTTGATCTTTTGGATGATGCAATGCAAAAGCTTGAGATGTCTCAGCATTATATACTGGAAGTTGAACCAATTGCCAAAGCAGGTTCCTTTGTTCAATGGTACACCACTTTGGCGCGGATAAATCGAATTGTAATTCATTATGTAGGTTCCAATCTGCCAAGTACACCGGAGTCGTTAGTCCAGTCAATTAAAGACACAGCGCGATCTTTTCAAAACATTCTGCATTCAGAAAAGGTAGATTTAGTTGCAAACGACCCGCACTTAAGTGATAAAGATGTCGCAGAGCTTGATCGTGCCGTAGCTGAACGCCGTTTAAAAATGCGTGCTATTGGTATGCGTAGTGGCGGAATAAAAACAACTTGGAGTAGTAGTGAACGACCAGAGCCAGACACGATAATCATAGAGATGGCTGATGAAGAATATCCTGATCAAAATATTGTTACAGACAAAATGATAAATTTTTTACAAAACCGTCTGACAGATGATGACAAGTAAATGAAGCGTAATAAATATCCTAAACTATCAATCTGGCATGATATAAGCATTTCTTCTTTTTTTGCCATCTCAACATTTTTATCATGGGCTCTTGTTTACTTCTTTTTCGGAAACCCGAACGCGCTCCTAAATAATTCAGTAACATTTCTCGGTGGGGTACTGGCAATCTCAGGGCTTTTATTCAAACAATATATGCTTAAGGAAGTACTAGAATATTTAGAAAAATGGGAAGAGCTTGGCGAACTGCTCGACAAGATTATTAATGCCTCCAAGAATGCCGGTTTTCAGAAAAGCCCGCAAACTGATGAGTTTATAATTCAAAAAGAAAACGCACTAGATTATAGTAAATATGTCAGACATGAGATGAGAATCATACCAATTGTGCCGCTGTTAACAATCTTTTTATATGGCTGTGCATTATTGGCGGATCAATGCCTTCTCTTAAGACTGATTTGTCTATATGGAATGATTCATTGTGTGGTCTATCTTGCTATAGCGGCAAAAAGCTCTGTAAAAATTGCGTACGCATACCCAAATCTGGAATCAACAGTTAAGGAATTGAAAAATGTAATTTCTGATCTGGAAGAAAAAGGACTTATAAAAAGATAACGTTATTTCGGTGTGACATGAAACTGACGGATAATGAAAAGCGCGAGATTTTGAAGTTGATTGAGGCGGAGAAGCCTTTGCCGGATAAATACCGGTTTTTGCTTTTTGACGATAAGCGGGAAGTGGAGCTTATCTGGAACGGGAAAACCAATGAAGTGACTAATATTGTTTTGCCGTTTCAGGTGATCGAGCAGATTGACGAACCGCGGGCGGAACGGCCGGCGGATACAGGTGTGCAAGGCGATCTGTTCGACTTCCGGGGGCGGCAGAAATCCGGCTGGACGAATAAACTGATCTGGGGCGACAATAAACTGATCCTGTCGAGCTTGAAAAATGGGCCGATCCGGGATGAAATTGAAAAGCAAGGAGGCATCAAGCTCATTTACATCGATCCGCCGTTTGATGTGGGCGCTGACTTTTCGATGGATATTGAAATCGGTGGTTCGACAGGCTCACCAACCGAGACGTTTACCAAGAAACCAAATGTGCTGGAAGAGCTGGCCTACCGTGACACCTGGGGCAAGGGAGCGGACAGCTTCATTGCCATGATTTACGAACGACTGAGTTTGATGCGCGACTTGCTGACAGAGGACGGGAGTATTTATGTGCATTGTGACTGGCGGGTGAATAGCTATCTAAGGTGTATCCTCGATGAAATATTTGACCAGTCACGGCTAACAAATGAAATTGTATGGCGTAGAGCGAACAACAAAACATCTACAAAGAAAATGTCTGTTATTCATGATTCAATATTCTGGTATTCTAAATCGTTGGATTACATCTATAACGCTCAATATCATGATTTCAGGGAAGAATACTTAGATTCGAAATACACATATGAAGAAAATGGTCGCAGGTATAGACTTCAATCAATGTATGGCAAAGGACAAGGCGAGCCAATGCACTTTGGCAAACGCATAATAGCACCACCTTCAGGATTACATTTTAGATGGACGCAGGATAATATCGACAAGGCAATGGACAATGGCATTATTGTTTTTGGGAAAAATGGCGAAGGTATGCCTCAGTTTAAGGACTTTCTAGATACCAAAAATGGTATACCACTTCAGACTATTTGGAATGATATTCCTGATGTCAATTCGCAAGCGCATGAAAGGGTAGATTACCCGACCCAAAAACCAGAAGCTCTCCTCGAACGCATCATTAAAGCATCTTCCAATGAAAACGACATCGTGGCTGATTTTTTCTGCGGTTCCGGCACAACGATGGCTGTCGCCGAAAAGCTTGGCCGCAAGTGGATTGGTTCCGACCTGGGCAAGTTTGCCATTCATACCACACGCAAGCGTTTGATCGGCGTTCAACGCCAGCTCAAGGAAGATGGCAAAGACTTTCGGGCTTTTGAAATCCTCAACCTCGGCAAATACGAACGCGCGCATTACATTGGCGTCAACATGAATCTGCGTGAGGAAGAACGCCAGAAGCAACTTGAACAAAAAGAAAAAGACTTCATTGCCCTGATCCTCAAAGCCTACAAGGCGGAGGGTGCGGACAATTTCCGATGCTTCCACGGCAAGAAAGCCGGTCGGTTGGTATCCGTCGGCCCCATCAATCTGCCGGTGACGCGCCTGTTTGTGGAAGAAATCCTTCTGGAGTGCCGCGAAAAACGCATTTCCCGCGTGGACATTCTGGCCTTTGAATTCGAAATGGGTCTTTTTCCCAACATTCAGGAAGAGGCAAAAGCCAAAGGCATTGACCTGGCCCTCAAATACATTCCCCGCGAAGTTTTTGATAAACGCGCCGTGGAAAAAAATCAGGTCGTTTTCCACGATGTTTCCTACATCGAAGTCAAACCGCTTGTTCGTACTCGTAAAAAAGGAATGCTTCCGGCACTGGCCGTCGAGCTGACGGATTTTTCCGTTTACTATTCTCAGGACAGCGTCGATAACGCGGCGCAAACCTTAAAAGATGGCAAAAACAAGATCGTCGTCGAGCAGGGCAAAATCATCAAAGTCTCCAAGGATAAAAACGGCATTGTTACACGCGAGGTACTCACCAAGAAATGGACGGATTGGATTGATTACTGGAGCGTGGATTTCGACTTTGAAAGCAAGCGGGAAATTGTCCGGGTTAAAGATGAAGCCAGCGGCGAGATGGAAGAAAAATGGACAGGCGATTTCATTTTTGAAAACGAATGGCAATCTTTCCGCACCAAAAAAGACCGCTCTCTAGAGCTGCAGACGCCCTACCATGAATGCAGCCCCGGTCGCTACAAAATCGCCGTCAAGGTGGTGGATATTTTCGGCAACGATACAATGAAGATTATTGATGTGGCCGTATAAGCCGATTCACCGTTTTATTTGCACAGGTCCGTGCAAATAAAAATAAAGTGCTTTTATATTAAGCGGTTTCGAATGTCTTATTTGCATTTGGCGGCATATTGAAAACTAATGGTGTTAATTCTGAATCACGCGTCGGAATTCTAATAATTTATAAACCCGTCGAATTCGACGGGTTTAGCATGACCAAGAACGTAGGATTATATGTTGATTAAAAGTACATCCTTGGAAGAATTTAATAAATGGCTGACACATCATGAAGACGCGCATCTGGAATTTAAAAAAGCTGCAATTCAATTTGACAAGGACAAAGACCTGCCGGATTACTGCGCTGCCCTGGCAAATGAAGGAGGCGGCAAACTAATCCTCGGTGTCACGGACGAGCGTATTGTTGTCGGGACAAAGGCTTTTGCCGGTAAGTATAATCGTTTATCAAATGAACTTTTGGATAAGCTGGGGATTCGTGTTGATGTTGAAGAGTTTTATCACCCTCAGGGACGCGTACTTATTTTTCATGTACCTTCACGACCAACCGGAAACGTTATTAAATCATCTGGACGACACACTTACCCCATGCGTGCCGGTGAGTCTCTGGTTGAAATGGATACGGGAACGCTCAAACGGATGCTGAATGAAACACAACCGGATTTTACGGCAGAAATGGTACCGGGCTTGTCGCTGGACGATTTAAGCCCATCAGCAATCCAACGCTTAAATGATAAATGGGCTAAGAAATCGCAAAGAGCCGATTACCTTGATTTTGATGCAGAAAAAACTTTAAGAAATCTGGGCTTGCGAACAGAAAATGGAATCACATATGCAGGTTTATTGCTCGTTGGAAAACCCGAAGCGATCAATAAACATCTCTCCGATGCTGAAATAATCTTTGAATGGCGTAACAATCCGAAGCAGATACATCACGATTTCAGAAAAAACTGGCGCGATCCTTTTGTTGAAGTTGATGATGAAATATGGAAAACTATTAATCATCGGAATATTCGCATGCCTTTTCAAGAAGGTTTTTTCCAGCGTGAGATTTGGGCATTTGATGAAAAATCAATTCGCGAAGCCGTCCATAATGCGGTTATGCATCGCGATTATACTTTTAAAAGCAGGTCCATATTTATCAAGGCCTCTCCTGAAGCATTTACCATTGAAAGCCCCGGTGGCCTTCCACCAGGGATTACACTGGAAAATATCCTTTATGAACGCGCATGGCGTAATCGGAATATTGCAGAAGCATTTGAAAAAATCGGATTTGCAGAAAGATCCGGGCAGGGACTTGATGACATCTTTGAACAGGCTATCAGAGATGGGAAAGGCCTGCCTGATTTGACCAAAAGCACAAAAGACACGGTTCGCTTATCCATCCCTGCACAAATAAAAGACAAGGATTTTATTTTATACCTTGAACGGATCATCAATGAACGCCAGGTACTTTTGTCATTTGAAGAGATTTATGAGCTTGAGAAGATAAGAGAATTCCAAAAGATAGAGAAACCGGAATTTAGAGACAAATTTATTAATCTTGGTATTATTGAACCGATTGGTAAAGGACGGGGCACAAAGTATATCCTGTCAAGCCGGTATTACGAGACCATCGGGCAAAGTGGCAAGCATACAAGACTTAAAGGATTAAATCGTAATCAAATTAAGGAATTGATTGTAAACCACATTTCGGAGGGCAAACCGGCACACAGGAATGATTTCATTACAGGCTTTTCCGAATGCAGCCCCCAGGACATTTCTAATATACTTCAAGAGTTAAGAAAGACGGGGCGAATATTTTTTAAAGGTGCCCGTAAGTCGGGCCAATGGTTTTTAACAAAATAATAGGCGTCTTATTAGATATATTTTATATATATTTTTAGGTGATGATCATAATAATATGAATAAATTCCATTAATTATGAAAACTTCAATTAGATTATAAAACAGGATTTTAGATTATATGGCCATTCATCCGAACTTTCCCAAGTCGCCGCACGAGGTCCTTCCGCCCGAGTATCGCTGGTTTCCGGCGGATGAAGCATTAAGAGAATCCAGTTATGAGAAGTTATTGCCGCCGCTGGTGCACAAAATCCGGCAGGATGTGAAAGACTGGCGGGATGCACACTATGAAGGCGCGACGGATACCAGCCGCGCCCTGCTTACCTGGTGGTTCAAAACGGAACATATTATTCCACAAACCGACGGCTCGCTTCTTGATTTCAAGTACTACTTTGCCCAGCGCGAAGCGGTGGAAACTATCGTCTATCTTTATGAAGTCGTGAAGGTTAAGGATAAATATGACCTGATCCGCTTTGATTCCTCGGGAGCGGTATCCACCGGGATGTTTGATGAAGACTGGCTTCGGTTGGTCATCAAAATGGCCACCGGCAGCGGCAAGACCAAAGTCATAAGCCTAATCATGACCTGGTGCTACTTTCACAAACTCTACGAGCCGGACTCCCAGCTTTCCACAAATTTTCTGGTGATTGCGCCAAATATCATCGTGCTGGATCGCCTGCGCACGGATTTTGACGGGCTCAAAATATTCTTCAAAGATCCTGTCCTGCCGGACAATGGTTTTGAGGGGCAAAACTGGCAGGATGACTTTCAATTGACCCTGCATATTCAGGATGATGTTTCCATTGTCCGTAAAACCGGTAATTTCTTTCTCACCAACATTCATCGCGTTTATGCCGGTAGCGATATTGAACCCAGCTTTGAGGACGATAATCTGGAAGACTACTTCCTGGGCAAAAGGCCTGTGGGGAAGACCAATGATTCCAAAGTGGATCTGGGCGTCATCGTCCGGGAAATCGACGAGCTGATTGTTATTAACGATGAGGCGCATCATATTCATGACCCGCGTCTGGCCTGGTTCAAATCCATCCAGGATATTCACAATCGTTTAAAGCAAAAGGATCATTTCCTATCTTTACAGGTTGATCTAACCGCAACACCCAAACACAACAACGGCGCAATATTCGTCCAGACGGTTTGCGACTACCCCCTGGTTGAGGCCATTACTCAAAATGTCGTCAAGCGTCCCGTGCTACCCGATGAAGCAAGCCGCGCCAAGCTCGAAGAACGCCAAAGTTCCCGATACACGGAAAAATATGCCGACTATCTGGCTCTGGGGATGGAAGAATGGCACAAGGCCTATACAGAGCATGAGAAGATGGGTAAGAAGGCCGTTTTGTTCGTGATGACCGACGACACCAAGAATTGCGATGACGTGGAAGAATACCTGAAAACCACGTATCCCGAAATTTCAGACGCCATTCTAACGATTCACACCAACAACAACGGCGAAATCTCCGAGGCGGATTCCAAAAAGAGCAAGGAGGAGTTGGAAGTTCTGCGAAAAGCCGCCAACTCCATCGACAGTTGGGAAAGCCCCTATAAGGTCATTATATCGGTGTTGATGCTTAAAGAAGGCTGGGATGTGCGCAACGTGACCACGATTGTCGGCCTGCGCGCCTATGCCGCCAAAAGTAATATCCTGCCCGAACAGACATTAGGTCGGGGATTGCGCAGAATGTACGTCGGCGCCGATGCGACGGAATATGTCAGCGTGGTCGGCACCGATGCCTTTATGGATTTTGTCGAATCCATTAAAAGTGAAGGCGTTGAACTGGAACGAAAGCCCATGGGGGCGGGCACAGGCGCCAAAACGCCTATTGTTATCGAAGTGGATCATGAAAATGACCGGAAAAATATAGAGAAGCTGGACATGGAAATTCCGGTCATGACGCCGAGAATGTATCGGAATTATAAAAACCTGGAAGAGCTTAATCCGGCAAATTTCAATACGTCTAAGATTGAATACAAACAATTCACGGAAGAAGAAAAACGGGAAATTATTTTCAAGGACATTACCAGCGGCGAAACCAACCATGTGACCTATCTGGAATCAAACGCCGTTAATGACTACCGGAGCGTGATTGGTTATTTCACGCAGGGAATTATGAAAGAACTGCGGTTGGTCAGTGGTTATGATGTTTTATATCCGAAAGTCAGGGAGTTTATTGCGGAGCATCTTTTTGAAAATCCTGTAAATATTAATGATCTCAACACACTTCGTAATTTGTCCGAACCCGGTGCGGCTCAGACTATTATGGAAACATTTAAAACAAAAATTAATAAATTGACCGTGCAGGATAAAGGCAGCGCGGAAATTAGAGATCACATAAAACTTCGGCAAACAAGACCTTTCGTGGCTAAAGAACAGGGCTTTTTGGTACCGCAGAAAAGCATCTTCAATAAAATTATCGGCGACAGCAACCTGGAATTACAATTTGCGTCCGCGCTCGAAAAATGGCCGGATGTTATTTCTTTTGCCAAGAATTATCTGGCCGTACATTTTGTTCTCGATTTCGTTGACTCAAAGGGAAACATGTCCAATTACTATCCGGACTTTTTTGTCAAGACAGACGAAAAGAATATTTATATCGTGGAAACAAAAGGCCTCGAAGAAATCGACGTGCCCTTAAAGATGGAACGCCTGAAAAAATGGTGCACCGACATCAATCAGTCTCAAAAGAAAGTCCATTTCAACTTTGTTTTTGTTGATGAAGAGGATTTTGAAAAATACAAGCCGGATAGTTTTGGCGGATTGGTTAAATATTTCAGAAAGTATAAAGATTAAAGAGTGTTAAACACCAGTTGTCCGAAGCTTGACGGATCGTGGAAGTTTCGCTCGGCAAGCGGCATCCAGGACAGCCAGTGGGGATGGGAGGTTTCATTCCCGCATTTATAAAAGTTGGCGCGCCAGATTTGCCCTGTGACGGCGCCGAACAACCCGGCATATTTTTCCAGCAAAGCAAACGGAAGAGAAAATTCCAGACACCAGACCAACGGCTGGACCATTTCCGGCTCAACAACAGAAGGCAGACTGGCAAAGCGCCGAATCTGCCCGTCGTCATCCGGCGTCAGAGGCACAAATTCCTGAAGCCGTCCGTTCACACGCGTCGGATTCGTCACGTAAGACGCCAACAGAACACCGCCGCAATTAAACTCAAAATTAAAGTGCCCTCCGGCGCCTTTCGGCTGAACAAAAAATTCCACACAGCTGTCTTTCCAGACATCGCTTTGAAATGACGTGTGAACACATCGCACATACCGATCCTCCACACGGAAAATTCCATAGAGGTTTTGCTCATCATATAAAAGCTTACATTGTGTCCGCGGCCGATGATCGCTGCCCTCCGGACGGATGCAATTTACGTCCAGAAGTTCCGCCCGCTGCCAGACTGCGCCGTCCCATAGCCCCCGCATTTCCGGAATATTTTCAGTAAACAATATGTTGTGGTTGGGTTGCTTTGTATTATCCATTTGCGGTGATCCTGATTTTTTGTTATTTTCCCCAACATGAATAAGGATATGATCTTACTTCAGCAGGGCGCAAAGCTTCTGGACATCGAACTTGACGGCAAACAGCTCGCTTTATTCAACCTTTATCAAAGTGAACTCTTAAAGTGGAATGCCAAAACCA
>DHGA01000047.1 GCA_002402545.1 Syntrophaceae bacterium UBA4810 | reverse complement strand
CGACAACCGTGCAGGGCACATGAAACCACTGACCTGCCCAGGCCATGGCCAGACCGTGGTTGCCGCGGGTGGCCACCAGAATGCCCGCGTCCACTTCTTCCTGCGACATGTGATGAAAGAAGTTCAGGGCTCCCCGGATTTTAAATGAGCCGGTAGGGTTGTGGTTTTCATGTTTGACGAAAGCTTTACAGCCGATAAGACGGGACAGTTCCGAATAATGGGTCAGACTAGTTCTGTTCAAATAACGGCTGATTACCGCGCGGGCCAGCAGTGTTTTTGTTGGGTTAACCTGCTCGCTCAATATTTCATATTTCTTCAGCATAAAAAAACTCCCATAGAAATTAAAACTTTAATCTTCTATCCCGCATGCCCTGCATGTGCGGGGCTTCGCTGCGGGACTCCGCGCTTTGCGCTTCGCCTTTATCTTAAATAACTGTTAATCATCGCGGCGTATCTTGCCGCCGCTCCCTTATTGCCGGCAACAATTTTTTTGCCCCGAGCGCCTCTTTCTTTAGTAGCGGCCGGGTCTTTAAGCGCCTGCAAGATTTTTCCCTGTAAATCTTTAGCGTTTTTAACCGTAACGCCGCAGCCCACGGATTCTAAAAGATTCTTTTCTTCAGTAAAATCATCCATATGCGGGCCGTAAAAAATAACTTTTCCCCACGCCGCCGCTTCCAGTATATTTTGCCCGCCCTTATTTACTAAACTGCCGCCGCAATAAACAATCGTGGCCAGCGAATAAATCTTGAAAAGTTCTCCGATAACATCTATCAGCACAACCCTTTCATTATGACGCGCTTTGCCTTTGTTGATCATCTTCATTGTAACAATATCGGCGAAACCATTTTTTTGGAAAAGTTCGATGATTGACGGCGCTCTTTCAATGTGACGAGGAACGATGATTAATTTAAAATCAGGATAAAGCGATAAGATACTCTTATATGCTTCAATAATAATTTCTTCTTCGCCCGGATGAGTGCTGCCGGCGATAAAAAACCTTTCATTTTTTTTTACGTTCAGGCGGCGGGAAATATTCTGCTGCAGCTTTGGGTGAGCCATGGCGGCAAGCGCGTCGTATTTGGCGTTGCCCATAACTTTTATCTTTTGGGCGGGCATGCCAATGGTTTTCATGCGGGACGCGTCAACATCGGAAATCATGCCTGCGGCAATTAAATTATTAAATATTTTTTTCCAGAAAAAACCGGTTAAAAGATATTTGCCGTAGGAACGCGGCGAAATACGTCCGTTAACCATCAATGTTTTTACTCCTTCGTTTTTGCAGGTCTCCAAAAAATTTGGCCAGAGTTCTGTTTCCACCATAACGAAAATATCGGGACGCACTTGCCTGATGACTTTACGCACAACAAAGGGGAAATCCAGCGGGAAATATATGAAAGCAGATACTCCGGAGACAAGGTTTCGCGCCATTTCCTGGCCTGTTTCCGTGGAAGTGGAAAAAATAACGTCTATGTCCTGATTATCCTTCTTCAGAGCGGCGACAATGGGTGCCGCCGCTGTTACCTCACCTACCGAAACAGCGTGTATCCAGACACGCTGTTTTCCTTTGAGCGAGTTGATAATTTTCTCTTGTCCGCCGCCCAGCTTGGGGATGATACTTTTGCGATATTTGCCACGGAAAATAATGATAATTAAATAATAAGGAGCAATAATTATCGCCGCGAGGAACAGCATAATATTGTATAAAATAAGCATGTTGTATTGTTAAATTTTTGAGTATCTGTGTCAAGGATTTACTTTGAGAAATAGACTGAAGCCTTAAGCCTTAGGCCTTAATCCTTTATGCTTTGATATTGTGTTTATTGACAGGGAAACGACATTAGTATATTAAAGCATTTAAATAAAAGGAGAAAGACCGATGAAGCTGATTGCCCCTTCAATTCTTTCTGCGGATGCCTCCCGCTTGGGCGAAGAAATTGCAGATGTAGAAGCTGCCGGCGCGGACTGGATTCATGTTGATGTAATGGATGGGCGATTTGTCCCCAATATAACCATGGGGCCGGCTATTATCGGCTCTTTGCGCAAATCTACAAAACTACCCTTTGACGTTCATTTGATGATCAAAAATCCGGAAAGCCACATTGAATCATTCGCGGCCGCGGGCGCGGATTATATCACCGTCCATGTGGAAGCGGCAAGCCATCTGCATCGGACAATTGAGTCAATTAAAAAGATGGGAAAAAAAGCCGGTGTTTCTATTAATCCGGCAACGCCACTGGGCGCGATTGAGGAAATTTTGCCTGAAGTTGACCTGCTGTTGATTATGTCTGTTAATCCCGGTTTTGGAGGCCAGAAGTTTATTAAAAGTTCTCTGTCCAAAGTCAGACGAGCGGCGGAAATGATCGCGAAACTGCCGAAAAAACCGCTTTTAGAAGTTGACGGCGGAGTTAATGTGGAAAATATCGGCGATATCGGGAATGCCGGCGCTGATGTTCTGGTCGCGGGAGCGGCGGTTTTTGGTACAAAAGATTACAAAAAAACAATCTCTACCTTGAAAGCGACTGCTAACGCCGATAAAGGCTAATTTTTGTTTTTCATCCCCAATGCTATCTTCAATGCGCGTCGCGCGTCTTGGTAATCAGGCTTAAGCTCAACAGCCCGGTGAAAATGTTCGATAGCTTGCTCTAAATCGCCTTTGTTGCCCAAGGCCACACCCAGGTTAAAGTGAAGTCGAGGATTATTCGGTTCAAGGGGCATTGCCAGCCGGTAATAATGAATCGCCTCGTCATGCCGTTGCTGATTTTCCAGCATGACCCCCAGGTTGTTGAGTGCCTGGAACGAAGAAGGGTTGATGCGCGCGACTTCGCGGAAATGCTCGATGGCTTCCCCGGTTTTACCTTGTTTTGCCAGAATATCGGCCAAATTATAACGGGCTGCCAAATGGTCAGGATTGCTTTTTATTGCTTCGCGGTAATGATGCACCGCCTGCTGCATTTCTCTCTTTTTTATAAATAAATTGGCTAAATTATAGTGGGCATCGGCATTGGCGGGATTTATTTCCAGGGCCTTGTAATAATGAGATTTTGCCTCCTCGTTTTTCCCTTGTTCCTCCAGAGAGATCCCCAGGTTAACTTGGGCTTTTTCATTGTAAGGATTAATTCTTATAGCTTCAAGAAAACGAGCAATGGCTTCCTCTTTTTTCCCCTGTGCCACTTGAGCCACACCAAGCATATTGTAGGCATTGTCCCAAAAAGGATTGATTTTAATCGCGGAATGTAAATGCGCAATGGCCTCATCTTTTTTGTTTTCTACAAACAAAAGGTTACCTAAAGCATCGTGAGCAAAATAATTGTCTTCTGTGACATTTGCGGCATGGCTCCAAAGAGAAACACTGTGTTTCCAGTGGCCGCACTGTTGCCAGGTCAGGATGGTTAAAATAAAAAGAAGGACGCACGCCACCGGAAGTAAAAATATTTTGCGCATTTTTTCTTTCGGTACGAGATAGAGGATGCCCCAGATTAGCATTATGGAGATGCCAATAGACGGAAGATAAGTATAGCGATCGGCCATGGTTTGTATGCCCACCTGCACCAGGCCGATAACGGGAACAAGTGTTCCCACGTACCAGAACCAGCCGACAAAAAGAAACGGAGCTTTTTTAAGGGAAAGGGTAACTAAAACAGTCAATCCGATTAAAATAAAAACGGCGGCAAAAATCTGCCATGCTGGAAACACAGACTGATAAGGATAAAAGACCGCCAAGTTAACCGGCCAGAATATTTTTACTAGGTAGGCAACATACGAGACAAGCGCGTTGATAACACGGTCGGAAAAGAGAAGGGTGTGCATTGCGGCTACCGCACCGCCGTGATTTTGCGCCCAGAGGGTGACGACAGATGAAATTATTGTCAAAAAGAAGAAAGGAATTTTTTCGAGTAAAAGAGGTTTAATCACTTGTCGGTTGCTTTGGGTAGGCACCGCAGTATTTTTTTGTTCGGCAGCGACTATTTTTTTCTTTACTTTTTCCTTTTTTAGCAGTTGGGCTGACGGACTTTGTTGTTTACTTTGCTGTTGATACAGATTGTTTTGCCATCTTTGCAGCGGCCAGTAATCCAGAAGAAGCAGGATGAAAGGCAGCGTGACCAGCATGGGCTTGGACAGCAGGCTTAAAACAAACATAAGTAAACACATAATATATTTGGATATTTTCTTATCTTCCACATAAAAGGCATAGGCGTAGAGAGCGGCCATACCGAAAAACATGCTCAACACATCTTTGCGTTCCGACGCCCACGCGACTGATTCGACCCGCAGGGGGTGCAGGGCGAACAGCGCCGCAACAACGGCCGAAGGCCAAAGGCTTTGCGTGGTTTTGCTTAAGAACAGAAATAAAAACAAAACAGCGCCGATGTGGAAAAGCAGGCTGACTAAATGATGTCCTCCCGCCCATTGGCCAAATAGGCTCCAGTCCAGAGCGTGGGAAAGCAAAGTGAGCGGATGCCAGTTGGCGCCAACAACAGCGCCGAATGCCCATTTGATTGTTCCGACACTGATTCCTGATTTAACCTGCTGATTATCTGTTATGTAAACGTAATCATCATAATTAACAAAATCATTTTGCAGAATCGGCCCAAAGGCGATAAATGTAACAACAATGAGCGATATGATAATTATTATTTTTTGTTTTTTATCCATGGTCGGGAAACAAGGGAGAAGTTATTAATTTTAATTTGGCCAGGCGAAAACAACAAGCCGTTTTCAGGCAGCCCAATCCGTATTTAACGCTGCGTATAAAGTTAATGGATGAGGCTTCCGCAAAATAACTTGTCGGGCAGCTTACTTCCGCTACGGTGTAGCCAAACCAGATAATCTGGGCGAGCATTTGATTGTCAAATACGAAATCATCGGAATTTTCCTGAAGAGGCAGACTGAGCAACAGTTCGCGGGAAAAAGCCCTGTATCCGGTGTGATATTCGGATAGTTTCGCGCCGATTAAAATATTTTCCGCCAGTGTCAAAAAACGGTTGGCAATATATTTCCATGTCGGCATGCCGCCTTTCAGGGCATATCCTCCCAATATGCGTGAGCCAAGCACGCAGTGATAAAGGCCGCTGGCGATTAACGAGGCCATCGCCGGAATCAGCTTCGGCGTGTATTGGTAATCCGGATGCACCATGATTACAATATTGGCTCCTTCCTCAATCGCCAGACGGTAGCAGGTTTTCTGGTTGGCTCCGTAGCCTAAATTTTTTTCATGCACGAATAGTCTGCTTTGAGGAAAGTCGCTTGCGATTTTTGCGGTGCCGTCAGAGCTGGCATCATCCACGAGAATGATTAAATCAACAATACCCTGCGCCATGACCTCTTCATACGTTTTCAGAAGCGTCTTTTCGGCGTTGTAGGCCGGCATGACGACCACAATTTTTTTGTTCTGATACATATTTCACTCAAAACATTTTTTCAGGAAAGCTGTGAGCTAATTACTTGCCCGCGTTCTTTAGCCTGTTTCACGATTTTTTCGATAAGCTCGGCAACGGTGGGCTCATCATGAATCAGGCCGGTAGCCTGTCCTACGGGAAGTACGCCTTTTTTGACGTCTCCGTCCTCCGTGGCAATTTTTATTGCCTTGAATCCGTTGGCCATGAAGGCGAGCTGCCGCGCGTTTTTCCAGCCGGATAAAAGAACTCCCATAAATAATTTAGCGAATGGCAGCCCCATCTGATCGGCAATGATGCGGGAATTGAAAAAAGCCGCCGGTAAATTAAGCCCGCGGCGGATGGCTTTCTGCGCGGCGGGCGTGTCCAAAACACGGCAAAGAAGGCCATCAAAGCGGTCAGAATAGAGCGTATCGGACATGTCTTTTTCGATGGAAAGATTTTTGTAAACTGTGTGCAGGGGGCTTTCCTTCGTCGTCATAAAGCGGGTGCCCATGGCGATTCCTTCGGCGCCCAGCGCCAGCGCCGCGGCCAGGCCACGGCCATCGGCAAAGCCCCCGGCGGCAATTACCGGAATACTCACGGCGTCAGCCAGACGGGGAACCAAAATAAGCGAAGTCACAAGGTCCCCGTGCGCCGCCGCTTCGTGACCGGTGGAGATTATCGCGTCCGTGCCGTAATCTTCGGCGCGTTTGGCGTGATGGGCGTTAACAACCGTGGCAATGACTTTTCCTCCATAGGCATGAGCTCCTTTTACCAGCCAATCGCCCTTGCCCAGTGAAAAATTTATCACCGGCACTTTTTCTTCCAATAAAACCCTGGCGTTTTCGGACGCGCCCGGAAAGAGAAGAGTGGCATTGGCCCCGAAAGGCTTATCGGTAAGAGAGCGAATTTCTTTTATGGCTTCGCGTGTCTGCTTTGCGTTGTAAGGACCTGTGGCTAAAATGCCCAGCCCGCCGGCGTTGGAAACAGCGGCAACCATTTTCGGTACGCTGATCCAGCTCATTCCTGATAAAATAATCGGATATTTAATCCCGAAAAGTTCCGTAATCCTGGTTTTCATAAACAAAAAAATCTCCTGATAAAGTTTTTGCTTTTATTAAATACGAAGCACCAACCAACGCCAAAATGGGCAAGAAACATAGATGCGTCTAAACAATCAATTTTTTTATACAGACTGCCTATAATTATCTGTGATGAATCCGATGCAGCCTATTTTTTGCTGTAATCGTAAACGCCGCGACCCGTCTTCCGGCCAAAATTGCCGGCGCGGACAAGTTTTCTCAGATATTGCGCGGGACGGTATTTGTCCCCGAGTTCCCTGTGCAATCCTTCCATGACCCGTAGTAAAGTATCATTGCCGATGAGATCGGCCAGGGCCAAAGGTCCGATGGGGTGGTTGCAACCCAGCATCATTCCTTTATCAATGTCTTCAGCCGTGGCAAGTCCTTCATCCAAAGCAAAAAATGCCTCGTTGATCATGCTGCAAAGGACTCTGTTGACGACAAACGCCGGCGCTTCCTTGACAATAATTATTTCTTTGCCGATTTTTTTGCCCCAGGCTTTGGCAATTTCCAGTGTCTCATCGGAAGTCTGGAGGCCGCGGATAATTTCCAGCAGGCGCATAACGGGGACAGGATTAAAAAAATGTGTGCCGATAAAACGCTCCGGTCTCTTGGTAATTGTGGCCATTTCGGTAATGCTCAGCCCCGAAGTATTGGTGAAAAACAGGCAATGCTTGGGCACAATTTCCTCAAGTTCGGCGTAGACTTTTTTCTTTAAATCCATTACTTCGATGACCACTTCGACAACAATGTCCGCGTTTCCCGCCGCTTCTTTTAAATCCAAAGTGGGCTTTATTCTGGCGAGTGTCGCGTCCATCTGCTCTTTTGTAATTTTACCTTTTTCCATATCCCGGCTGAGGTTTTTTTTGATGGTATTCATGCCGCCATCAATAAATTTTTGTTCAATATCCCTAATGGTTACTTCCAGGCCGGCCTGGGCGCAAATCTGAGCGATGCCGTTGCCCATAAGACCGGCTCCCAATACGCAAATTTTAGTGTAGTCCATTTTTTCCTCCCTATTATGTGTTTGTATTTATTGGTAAATACATTAAATATTAATATTAAAACAGTGCTACCTAACAGACAAAATGAACCAAAGTCAAGCAAAAACCCGGGTGATAATTTTATTGAACGGCGGATAAAGATATGCAACTATCCGCTCATGGTCATAATAATCGACGGTTACAATTTGATTCGCCAATCAAGCAAACTACGGCGCTACGAACTGTATAGCCTGCAGGCCGGCCGGCAGGCGCTTGTGTCCCGGCTTAGCGACTACCAGCAAAAAAAAGGACATAAAATCACGGTAATCTTTGATGGCTGGCAGGGCGAAGAAAGGGAAGAAGAACGCGACCGGCATAATAACGTAGATATTATTTATTCACGCTTCGGCGAAGATGCCGATACGGTAATAAAAAGATTGGCGGCGCAAAGCGAAGAAGAAACAGTTGTCGTGTCTTCAGACAGGGAAATTGCCTCGTTTGCCGCGAGCCTGGGGAATACTGTTCTTTCTTCAGTGGAATTTGAAAGTGTCATGAACAGAGCAAGCACTTCTTTGCCCAGCCATAATTATATAAACGCGGCTGATGATTCGGGAAAAACAGATAGAAAAAGAAAAAGAGGCCCCTCCCGAAAATTATCCAAATCGCAGAAAAACATGCAAAAAATAATGCGAAGACTTTGATATTTTAAATAAATAAAAAAGTTGTTTACCAATACGCGCCGCTAATTAAGCGCATGTATTTATCAGAAAGTTTTCCAGCAATATTTGTGGTTTGGCCGAGGAGGATTTGAAGGCGAGGTCTATCTTCAGCAGTTCGTTAAGAAAGTTTATAAGATTAGGGCCAGAAAAGCTTCCGCAGTGCCGCCAGGCGTTGTAAATAACAAAAGGGTGCTGGCTAACAATTGAGTCGCCTGTGCTGTTTGATTCCGCCTTCATTTCGCTAAGCGCGGGATAAATATTTTTCTGAAACAATCCAAAATCAATGCCGGTTCGATAAGGTGGCAGCTTTTTCGTGTCCATCAAGATTCTTGCCTGCAGCAAAAAGCGGATTTCTCTGGTCAGCATGGTCAAAATCATCAAATGATGTTCTCCCTGATCCAGAAGCCGTTTGAGCGCGGCTAAAGCTGAAGCGGGATTTTTTTCGCTCATCGCTGTGGTCAGTTCAAATACGGACTCTGCGCTTGTTGTGCCTACTGCCTTTTCAACATCCGCTTCTTCGATAATCTTTCGATCACCGACAAAATATATGAGTTTTTCCAGCTCCATAATGGAGCTTCTTAATTCCCAGCCGGTTTTTTTGCCCAGCTTGATCCACGCCGCGGGTGACATTCTTTTTCCGGATTTTTGCAATATATGCTGAGCTTCTTTTATGAGTTTGTCTTTTTGAAGAGCCGCGGAACGTGTTTTGCCGAAATAAATTACAGTACCGGTTTCGGAAATTGCTTTAAAAATCTTTTTTCGTTTGTCGATCATTTGCGTTGTAAATATTATGCAGTTTCCAGTAGACGATGTTTTACGCAGAACTTGTTCCATTTCTTCCGCATCAGCGGCCACGGACAAGTTAAAAGCTGTCGCGGTGCATATTTCTAAAACACGCGGGAGCCATTTATCACGCACTTCCCACGTTTCTTTTCCGTCTACCGCTTCTCGCCAGTGCTCTTCGCTTATCTTTTTCCATCCGTCATCTCGCAAATCATCTATAGAAAACCCGGTTATTCTTAAAAAGGTAAAAAACAATTTTACCGCTTTTTCCGGATTTGTTTCAAGATTTGCAATGATTTTTTGGATGATATCCGCGCTGTTTTTACTTGAAGAAAAGATATTGGTGTTTTTTACGACAATTACTTTACGGCCGCCCAGCAGGGAAGGCGTCTCAATTGTTTTCATCAGAATATCGGCGTCTGTGTTTTCTCCGTCGAAAAAAAACAGGCTGAAATCACGGTCACACTCGGGCACTATTGCTTCGATTATCCTGTTTAAATATTCAGAGATAAGATATTCTTCTTCGCCGTATAAAAGATAACAAGGAGATGCTTTGCCCTGATTCAAGTTCTCAATGACTTTTTCCAATGGCATAAATGAAGGTTTTGCTGATATAAATTATTTTTGCTTTTAAACGATAACGTACTTTTTTATGTGCCTGACAGCTTCTTCCGGATCGTCCATGACTTGAATCATTTCATAATCAAAAGGAAGAATCATCTCGTGTCCCAACATGCTGTTTTTAAGCCAATCCATTAATCCCTGCCAGTATTCGCTCCCCATCAATATTACCGGGAAGCTTTTCACTCGTTTTGTCTGAATCAGTGTCAGCGCTTCGAAAAACTCATCCATCGTGCCGTAGCCGCCGGGCAAAATAACGTAAGCCAGAGCGTATTTGACAAACATTACTTTCCGGATGAAGAAATACTTATAATCAATCTGGAGATTGGCGTATGGATTAGGTTTTTGCTCAAAGGGCAGGCGTATATTCATGCCCACGGACTTGCCGCCTGCTTCCGCGGCGCCTTTGTTGGCGGCTTCCATTATTCCCGGGCCGCCGCCGGTGATGACACTAAAACCGTTCTGCGCGAGAATTCTTCCCAGCGCTTCAGCCATCTGGTAATATTTATCTTCCGGTTTTAACCGGGCGGAGCCGAATATTGACACCGCATTGCGAATTTTGGAAAGAGATTCTATGGATTCAACAAATTCCGCCATAATGCGGAAAATGCGCCAGGATTCCTCAATGGAGAACGAATCAATTAAATACTGTTTTTCTTCCATGCGCGATTAACCTCCTGCCAGATGATACCGTTAATATTATTTCAAAGAGCTTGTATAAATCAATTAGTACGGCGGCGTTGTACCTTTGCCAGTCTCCGGCGCGCCTCGATAGTTTTTCTCTTTTTCTTTACTGAAGGTTTTTCATAAGCGCGACGCACCTTTAATTCTTTAAACAGGCCGCTTTTGGACAGTTTGTTTTTTAAAATTTTTAAAGCTTTTTCCACGTCATTGTCGATTACCTTTACTTCCAATGTGTATCCTCCTTGTTAGTTATTTTGGTTTAGAAACAAAAAAAGGGCAGTACGGCACGGCTCATAAAAGCCGCGGCCGTAAACCACCCTAAATAATTGTCAACTGATTTTAAATCACGCTCCTAACTTAAGAAATCGCGCTTTTTAATGCGCTTAAAAAGACCGCGTTTTCTCGACGGTTTCCTACCGTTACCCTTATGCAATTTCGCGTAAGCCTTGAGTCTAGATTTTTAACAATTACCCCCGCAGACGCGAGTTTGTCGTATATTCTATATGAATCAAAAGCGCAACTAAAAAAAATGAAATTGGCGCGCGAAGGATAAAGAGTGATTCCATCAATTTTTTTCATCTGGAGGTAAAGTTCTTCGCGGTTTTTGATTATTTTAGCGATTTGCGCGGAAAATTCCCGTTGATTATCCAGATAAAAAGAAGCCGCGACTTGTGATAACCAGTTGATATTATAAGGCAACCTCACTTTGTCCAATTCAGCGATAAGGTTTTTATTGCCGATCAAAAAACCCAGGCGGATTGCCGCCATCCCCGCTTTAGACAGTGTTTTTAGAAAAACTAAATTGTCATATTTTTTTAACAGCGGCATAAGGGAGGCATTGGAAAAAGCGGCGTATGCTTCGTCAATGACCACTATACCGGGTGTTTTTTTGATCAGAGCTTCAATTCTGCTCCGGCTGAAAAGATTGCCGGTGGGGCTGTTGGGATAACTCAAAAAAATCAGAGCCGGATAATTTGATTTCATTTTACCGGTCATCGCCTTGACATCCAGGTCAAAGTTTTCGTCCAGGGGGATTTCCAGTATTCTATTGCCTGTATTTATCGCGATGATTTTATACATGGAAAAAGTAGGAACCGGTACCATTACACCGCCGATTTTTCCTTTTAGAGTCATGCACAAAAGCTGAATAAGCTCATCCGAACCGTTGCCCAGCATGATCATATCTTTTTTTACGCCGAAGTATTTGGCAAACCTTTCGCGCAACTTTAAAGCTCCGGCTTCCGGATAGCGATTGAGGGAAACCTTTCGCATTTCTGAAAAAAGTTTTTTCTTTAAGGGTTCCTCCAGGACAAAAGGATTTTCGTTGGCGTCCATTTTTATCCCGCTTTCATATTCCGGAGCCAGATAACCTGATTGTTCCCAGATTTTTTTGTTTACGATGTTTTTAATAATCATATTTATATGATTCCTTTTGTTTTGAACCTTATCAGATTTTTTCTTTTCTTTCCATATTCCAATGGGAGCTCTTATATTTTTTCAGCAACTCATTTTTGTGCTTTTCTTCCGCGGCGGTTAGCTTATCCTCGGTTAGTTCGATGCCCAGTTCAGCGATAAAACCCATTTTAATTTTTTCGCAGATATCTTTAACGTTAATTGGACGTTTCATGTGTTCATCTATGGAAGTCACTGAATTATTCAGGTCGTCTGATTTTTCCAAAGCGTCTGCCGGCAACAATAATGCCGCAGTCCTTCGCGCGTCAAACGAGGTAAGCAGGGAGCCATGCTGTAAAAAACCGCCTTTTTTTCTTGTTTGAGCGCTGCCGCATATTTTTCTTCCATCAACAAGAAGTTCGCTTTTTGATGGAGCAGAAAAGCAGCAAGTGCCCAGAGCCTGATGAGCCGACGTTCGGTCGCCTTCAGCCAAATAAGCCTCTATTCCAAGGTAGGAGAGGCCGCGGGCAATGCATTTACTGATTATTTCGTAAGTGCCCGCGATACTATTGGGGAATATTTTGTCATTATTCGAAGCGACAACGCAATAGGTTATTTCATTAAAGTGAAAAACAGATTTGCCTCCTGTTATCCTTCTGACAATATCAATTCCTTCGTCGCGGCATTTATTAATATTTATATCTTCCAATTCCTGGAAGTAGCCCATGGAAATCGCCGCAGGGTATGTGCCGTAAAACCGGATAGTGGGAGATTTTTTATTTTGCGCGGTATCAATAAATATGGCTTCATCGATGGCCATGCTTTCAAAAATATTGGATATGTTATGGCTGAGAAGTCTCCAGGCCATTAAAAATAAACCCTTCTGCTCTTATTGTAAGTAAACGCCAAGAAAACCGGTGATGATCAAGAAAAAAATGCTGTTAAATACCGGATTTTAGCGATTATAGGCCATGCTCTTCCTGGGAGATGAAATCATTATAAGCGGAGGAGACAAGAAGGTCGTCCAGTTGCTCCAAGTCGTCCATTTCTACGACAATCAGCCAGCCCGTATCATGCGGATCACTGTTGATTATACCGATGTCGTCATTAATATCATCATTGATGCTTATAACCGTGCCGCTTACGGGTGAAATTAAATCTACCACGGCTTTTGAGGATTCAATCGATCCAAAAGGTTCATCGCGTTCCACATAATCATCTATATCGGTGAATTCCACAGATAAAATTTCACCCAGGCTTTCCTGGGCGAAATCGGTAATTCCTATAGTAGCTATATATCCGTCAACACGCACCCATATGTGCTCACGGTTATAGAGAAGATCCTCTGGGAACAATTTCATAAAAACATAGCCTCTTTGCTTATTCTATCACGATGAGTTCTTTATCCATTTTTGTAAGTTTTTCGCAACAATTTTCTTTTACTAAAACAGTATCTTCAATCCTAATGCCCCATTGTCCCGGGAAATACAATCCCGGTTCAACTGTGACCACCATATTAGTCTCTAGAACATCCTGAGAATTTGAAGCGAGGCGCGGAGCTTCATGAACCTCTAACCCTACGCCGTGTCCCGTGCCGTGCACAAAATAACGGCCATATTTATTTCCGAAAATGCTGCGTGCCTGCCGGTCAACAAAGCTTGCCTCGACATTTGATTTTATGCATGTCAAAGCCGCCTCTTGCGCGATTTTCACCGCTTGATAAGCATGTCTTTGTTTTTTTATCAATTCGCCAAAAGCCACGGTGCAGGTTTCGTCGGAACAATAACCTTTGTACTTAACTCCGAAATCAATAACGATGAAGTCACGCTTTTTTACTTTTTTGTTGGTTGGTTTGGCGTGGGGCAGGGCGGAGTTTTTGCCAAAAGCCACGATAGGATCAAAAGATACCTGATCAGCGCCAAGCCTGCGGGCGCTGTATTCAAGTTGCAGCGCCAAATCCTTTTCCGTGACACCTTGTCTGATTTCGGAAAGAACCCCGCAGATGGCCGAGGAGGCAATGCTTGCCGCTTTTTTCATCAGGGCTATTTCTGTTTTGTCCTTGCGGGCTCTGATCAATTTGAGTTTATCGTATAAAGGGACAAATATTTTTTTATGAAAGACTGAAGATATTTTATTATAAATATCCACTGTCAATTGATCAGATTCAAAGCCAATTTTTTTTAGGCGAAAATCGCGAATTGACTGAATAATACCGGATATTTTATCTTTATATTCAATTATTTGCATGTTTTTAGTCTGCAGCAAGGCTTGGGTCGTATAACGCCCGTCAATAAGCAATATTGTTTTTGCGGGAGTTAGAAGGAGAACGCCATCAGAGCCGCTAAAGCCTGATAGGTAAAAAATATTACTGGTATTGAAGAAAAACAGGCTGTCGATTTTATAATCAGCGAATTTTCGGGAAATCAGCGAAGCGCGCGTGGAATATATATTATTTTGCTGCTGATCCATTATTCTTTAGCCTGTTAATGTTTTCGAGCCAGCGGGTCATTATATCAATTAAGAAATCCGCCTGCGCGGCGTCAGCCTTTGCCGAAGCCTGCAGGGCCATTGCCGTATTTACAGTGTCGAGTTTTGATTTGGCTATTTCATTGGCCGGCTCATTATTGATTATTTTTTCCAGAATTTCCGCGGCCATGGNNAAAATGGCCCTGCCTGATGTACAAGTCTGCCAGGGTAACAGTATAGAATTCCGGTTCGCTTTTTCCGGCGTCATCTGCCTCGTCTATTTCCGCGAGCATAGGCTCTTCCTGCTCAAGAAGAACAATTTTATCCACAACTTCTTTTGTTTTTTCAGAACCTGGATTTAAAGAAATATATTTTTTATAACAATTGGCCGCGTTATGGAAAAAACCCTTTTCCCGATAAATATCGCCCACTCGTGTGTAGAAGGAAGATAAATCTGTGATTAGATCCTCAACTGTTTTTAAAATATTTTCCGATTCATCCGTGTTTTTCATGGCAATGAAAGCATGAGCCGCGACAACATGCGCGTCCACATCACAGGGCAATTGACGCAACCGGGCTTGAGCGAGAGCAAGCGCTTCTAAATGTTTGTTTTGCTGAAGGAGAATTTTGGCTTCAGCAAGAAACAAGAAAAGGTCATCATCAAGCTTATTTTTCCCCATAAATATTATCTGCCATTATT
>DHGA01000006.1 GCA_002402545.1 Syntrophaceae bacterium UBA4810 | reverse complement strand
GCCGCGTCAAAAAGCAGATGGAAAAGACGCAAAAGGATTATTACCTTAATGAACAGATGCGCGCTATCCAAAAGGAAATGGGAGAAAAAGATGATTTCCGTAATGAAATCGCTGATTTGGAAAAAAGATTAAAGCAGAAGAAAATGTCCGAGGAAGCGACGAAAAAAGTCCGTCAGGAAATAAAGAAACTGCAGATGATGGCACCGATGTCCGCTGAAGCGACAGTTGTCAGAAATTATATCGACTGGATTCTGGATATGCCCTGGGCGGACAAAACAGAAAATAAATACTCGCTGAAAGAATCAGAAGCGATACTCGAAGAAGACCATTACGGTTTAAAGAAAGTTAAGGAACGCATCATCGAATATCTGGCCGTGCAGGCTTTGGTGGAAAAAAATAAAGGTCCTATTCTGTGCTTGGTTGGTCCTCCTGGTGTCGGTAAAACATCGATTGCCAAATCCGTGGCCAGAGCGACAAATAGAAAGTTTGTCCGTATTTCGCTAGGTGGTGTTCGTGACGAAGCCGAGATTCGCGGCCATAGACGCACTTATATCGGGGCCATGCCGGGGAAAATAATTCAATCTTTGAAAAAAGCCGGTTCGAATAATCCGGTGTTCTGTCTGGATGAAGTGGATAAATTAAGTTCCGATTTCCGCGGTGACCCGTCTTCGGCTTTATTGGAAGTTTTGGATCCGGAACAAAATTTCGCGTTTAACGATAACTATCTGGATTTGGATTACGACTTGTCGGATATTATGTTTATCACGACGGCGAATGTTTTGCAGACCATACCGGCACCGCTGCAGGATAGAATGGAAGTAATCAGAATTGCCGGTTATACGGAACAGGAAAAACTGCAAATCGCGCAGAAGTTCCTTGTCGCGAAAGAAATGGAAGCAAACGGTCTGAAGCCGGAGTATATCGAATTCACCCGTGGGGCTATTTTACGAATTATCCGCCAATACACCCGAGAAGCGGGAGTCCGGAATTTAGAGAGGGAAATTGCCTCCATTTGCCGCAAAGTAGCCAAAGAAATTGTCGGTAACGGCAAAAAAGATAAAAAGATTACTATAACCTCAAATTCCGTGCAAAAGTACCTGAGCGTTCCTAAATACCGTCATGGAGAAACAGAAGCAAAGAGCCAGGTGGGTTTAACTGTCGGTTTGGCCTGGACGGAAGTGGGCGGAGAACTTCTGGCGATAGAAGCGTCAATTATGGAAGGCACGGGGAAAATGGTTATGACGGGGAAATTAGGCGACGTCATGCAGGAATCTGTTCAGGCCGCTTTGACTTACATAAGGGCACGCGCGGAAAAATTCGGCTTAGGAAAGAATTTTTATAGAAAACTGGATATTCATGTCCATGTTCCGGAAGGGGCAATTCCTAAAGACGGTCCATCTGCGGGAATCGCTATGGCAACTTCTATAGCGTCAGCGCTAATGAAGAAAAGGGTGCGCGCTGATATGGCGATGACCGGAGAAATTACCCTGAGAGGCAGAGTGCTTCCGATAGGCGGATTGAAAGAAAAAATTCTGGCCGCTCACCGGGGAAATATTAAAATGGTTGTCATTCCCAAAGACAACGAAAAAGATTTAGCGGAAGTTCCACAAAACGTTCAGAATGCTCTGAAGATAGTGTTTGTGGAACATATAGATGATGTGCTGAAAATAGCATTTGAAAAAGATGATGAAGATTTCCATGAAGCAGTTTCGCCTAATGTACCGGTTGCTCCTCAGTCGGTCAATTAAAGCGGATTCATTTTTTAGAACTTGACAAGAAATGTCAATGTTGTTAGAAGCCTCAAACTGTTTTTAGGCAATTGCGGGCGGGTAGCTCAGCTGGGAGAGCGCCACGCTTACACCGTGGATGTCACAGGTTCGAGTCCTGTTCCGCCTACCATTGATAAGTTTTTATTTCTGAAAAGCAGTAAGTATATAAAAGATTTTTTGGGGTCGTAGTTAAGTTGGTTATAACGCCGGCCTGTCACGCCGGAGGGCGTGGGTTCAAGTCCCATCGGCCCCGCCAGAAAATCTTAGGGAGTCGGTATTAACCGGCTCCCTTTTTTTATTCAACTGCTTGCTTTTTAGAGGCCATTCGTATAATGTTGATAACATTAATTTAATTTGTTTAAAGCGGGAGTAAAACACAAAAATAGATGGATTATGAAGGATTTATCATCAGGCCGCCCAGTGAAGCCTACAGCCTTTTATTGCAGGTAACAGTGGGCTGTTCACATAATAAGTGCACATTTTGCGCAACTTACCGGCAAAAGAAATTCAAAATAAAACCACTGGAAATTATCAAAAAGGATCTGCTGGAAGCCCGGAGTTACAAAGGTGTGGAAAAAGTGTTCCTGTGTGATGGCGACGCGCTAATTATACCGCAGCCGAGACTCGAAGAGATAATCGGCCTGATAAATGAAAATTTGCCGAATATTGAAAGAATTTCAACGTATGCCAACGCAAAAAGTATTCTCAGAAAATCCGTAGATGATTTGAGAAAACTTCGCAGCATGGGTTTAAAGATGATTTATCTGGGGGTAGAAACCGGCAATTCTCAATTATTGGAAAAGATTCATAAAGGCGTGACTTACGAAC